>JBJXHH010000181.1:0-4116 GCA_046160675.1 Chitinophagales bacterium | reverse complement strand
TATATCAGCATATACAATCTGAATTTTCTGTGATGGTTCAAGTTGTAATAAATTTTTCAGGTCCAGGTAAGCAAGATCAACTGCATTTTTTGCATTTACAAGGTTTACTTCATCAGCAGCTATTTGAGCTTCTAAAGAAAGCAAACTCCCTTCCGGTAGAGTTCCGGCAGCTACCCACTTTTTTCCATCATTCAATTGCCCCATGCTTATTTCTTTTCTTTGGGTGGCAGACTTTACTTGTTCTTCTGCAAATAAAACCTGCAGGTAACCCATCACTACATACAATTTAATATTATCAACTAATGATTCCAGTTCTAATTTACTGCGTTCATAATCATACTCTGTTCTTTTGATAGTGTTTCCTTTGATTCCACCTTCATATAAACTTAGCTGAGAAGAAAGGTTGTATGTATTTGCCTGCAGTGTCTGATTAACGAATTGATAGGTTGAATAATCTAAACTTCTTCCATAGTTGAGATAGTAATTCGTATTAAAGTTCAGGTTGGGTAGTAATGTGAGTTTACTTTGTTTCACTGCGTTTTCGCCCATTTGCACACCTGCCTGCCCTTGCCGGATCTGTAAATTATTTTGCAGTGCAGTTTCAATACATTGCTGCAGAGTCATTTCTTGGGAAAAAAGATGGGAGTGGAACAGGAAAAGCAGCAATACCGGAAAAACTATTGTCTTCATAACTGCATCAAAATTAAGTGAAAAAACAGAGTTGCAAAACCTTTCGTTCAAACATTACTTACGTTAGTCGAAAATGCCTTCTACATTGTTACAATCTGTTGAGGGATTGTTAAGAAATTGGTTTCAAACAACACCTGCATTCTGTGTAATTTTATGCGTTGATGGGCGGTGTAAACTTTTTAGAAGAATTAAATGATGTGCAGCGGGAAGCTGTGATGCAGAAGGATGGACCTGTAATGATCATAGCAGGGCCGGGTTCTGGCAAAACAAGGGTTCTCACCTATCGTATCGCTTACCTGATGGACCAGGGCATTGACCCTTTTCGCATACTAGCACTTACGTTTACAAACAAAGCCGCCCGTGAAATGAAGAACAGGATTGAATCTATACAGGGGACTGATGCAAGGAGTCTTTGGATGGGTACTTTTCACTCTGTGTTTGCAAGAATTCTCAGAACTGAAGCTGATAAACTCGGTTACCAGAGCAACTTCACTATTTATGACACCGACGATGCAAAAAACCTGTTAAAGAGCATTGTAAAAGAAATGGGGTTAAATGATAAGTTATACAAACCCGGTTATTCATTATACAGGATATCTCTTGCAAAAAATAATCTTATAGATGCGAATGCTTATGCAAATAACATCGATCTTGTGAGTGAAGACGAAGCCAATGGCAGGCCAAAAATGAGTGAAGTTTATAAGCAATATGCAAAAAGATGTTTTCGTGCCGGAGCAATGGATTTTGATGACCTGTTATTAAAAACCCATGAATTACTTGAACGTTTCCCTGATGTGCTGTACAAATACCAACATCGTTTTCATTATGTAATGATTGATGAGTTTCAGGATACCAACTTCCTGCAATATGCAATCGTAAAACGCCTGGCAGATGTGTATCAGAATATTTGCGTTGTTGGGGATGATGCACAAAGCATTTATGCATTTCGGGGAGCAAATATTTTAAACATCCTGAATTACGAAAAAGATTTTCCCGAAGTGAAAACTTATCGCCTCGAACAAAACTACCGTTCTACCAAGATTATTGTTGAAGCTGCTAATCAAATTATTGGCAAAAACAAAAACCAACTGGCAAAAAAAATCTGGACGGAAAATGATGAAGGGGATAAGATACAAGTGATCCGTGCAATGAGTGATAATGAGGAGGGCCGCATGGTAAGTGAAATCATTTTTGAGCAACGCATGCGAGATCACATTAAGAATTCAGGTTTCGCCATTCTGTATAGAACCAATGCACAGAGTAGAAGTTTTGAAGAAGGCCTCAGACGGTTAAACATTCCTTACCGGATTTACGGAGGGATCTCCTTTTATCAAAGAAAAGAAGTAAAAGACCTCATTGCATACTTGAAACTTACAGTAAACCCACATGATGAAGAAGCTTTTAAACGCATTATCAATTACCCTGTACGGGGAATCGGCAAAACAACAATTGAAAAAATAACCGTGTTTGCGGCTGATAATGACCGTTCCCTCTGGGACATTGCTGAAAATATTTCTTTGTTTCAGTTCCCCACCGGTGCAAGAAATGCAGTAAGTGAGTTTGTTACTATGATAAAAAGTTTTCAAACATTACTTACTAAAAAAGATGCTTACGAGGTAGCTAGTCATATTGCTAAATCAACCAACATTTTAAAAGAGTTATATAACGATCAAAGTGTAGAAGGTTTGAGCAGGTATGAAAACCTGCAGGAATTACTAAATAGTATAAAAGAATTTGTTGATCCTGAAATTCCTACTGTGGTTGAGGAAACTGTAGACAAAGACACAAGCCTTGCTGCATACCTGCAGCAGGTAAGTTTACTTACTGATGCAGATGATAAAAATGCAGATGACGATACAGTGAAACTCATGACCATTCATTCAGCAAAAGGTTTGGAGTTTGAAAGTGTGTTTGTAGTTGGGCTGGAAGAAAACTTGTTTCCTTCTGCGCTGAGTGTAAATTCAAGGGATGAGCTGGAAGAAGAGCGCAGGTTGTTTTATGTTGCAATCACCAGGGCTGAAAAAAAATTAACGATTACACATGCGGCCAGCCGTTATCGTTTTGGAAGCCTGGATTATTGTGAACCAAGCCGATTCCTCGAGGAACTGCCTGAAGAACTGATGCATTTTATTGGGTACAATAAAGTACCGCAAAAAGGGCTTGGTTTCAATAAAGAAAATGATTTTGAAAGGGTATTATCCCGAGAGAACAGGGTGGTGAAGCATAACAACGCAACTCAAAACCTCTATCAGCATAATGTTTCAGCAAATTTCAGCATTGCTACTCCCGATGAATTAGTCTTAGGTTCGGAAGTGGAACATCAGAAATTTGGTTTTGGAAAAATTGTAGCGCTTGAGGGGAATAGTGAAGGAAAGATAGCAACCATAAATTTCGCCCATGCAGGGCAAAAAAAGTTATTATTAAAATTTGCAAAGTTGAGTATTATGAGGAGCTAATTCCTATTTACTGAACAAAACTATTCATGCCTGGAAGGATAAATTTATTATCAGGTCCCCGCAATATTTCCACCGCCATGATGTATTCTTTTGCCCAAAGGAAAGATACAACAGTGGTTGATGAACCATTGTATGCCCATTATCTGAAAATTACAGGTCTGCAACATCCCGGAAGAGACGAAGTGCTGGCTTCACAGGAGGCGGATGCTGAAAAAGTAATCAAGGATATATTACTGGGCAAGTATGAAACTCCGTTTGTTTTTTTCAAACAAATGACACATCATATGATTGATATTGATTTTTCATTTTTACGATATTCTAAAAACATATTACTCATCCGTAACCCAAAAAAAGTTTTACATTCTTACAGCAAAGTAATTCAAAGCCCGACGCTGAACAACATAGGCATTCAACAAAGCCTTGACCTGTTTAGATATTTATCAGAAAATAATTTTCATTGTTTCCTTGTAGATGCAGATCAGTTTTTGAAAAACCCGGAAGAAGGATTAATTAAAATTTGTACAAGCTGTGAAATTCAATTTGAAAAAACTATGTTGCAATGGAAGGCTGGTGCAAGAAATGAAGATGGAATTTGGGCGAAATATTGGTATGCAAATGTACACCAGTCAACAGGCTTTGAAAACCCCCGGGAAACTGAAATAATTTTACCGGACTTTTTAATCCCTGTTTACAACGAAGCAAGAATTTATTATGAGGAATTGATGAAATTTATTGACAATCAATCTTAAACTATGCAACAACAATTTAACCCCGCAAATGAAAACATATTCATCTGGGTTGGCGACAAACTTTACCCTAGAAACGAAGCAAAAGTTTCAGTGTTCGATAGTAGTGTGCAGGGCGGTGATGCCGTATGGGAGGGGTTACGGATTTATAATGGTAAAGTATTTTGCCTGAAAGAACATCTAGACAGGCTCTCTGAAAGTGCCCATGCATTATTATTTCAGAA
>JBJXHH010000180.1:0-3269 GCA_046160675.1 Chitinophagales bacterium | reverse complement strand
CGCATCAAAGGGCGCACATCATTACCCGTAGGAATGCAACAATAAGCGGATGATCTACTACAAAACAAACGATGAGATAGAACTCATCAGAATTAGTTCTTTACTTGTTTCAGAAACATTGGCCTATGCAGCTACCCTCATACGCCCGGGTATTACATCCCTGGCGCTTGACATGAAAGCTGAGGAATTTATAAGAGATCATGATGCAGTGCCAGCATTCAAAGGATATAAGAGCAAAACAAAAGGTGTTGCCGATTTTCCTTCAGCATTGTGCATCTCTTTAAATGATGTGATTGTACACGGCATCCCTTCGAAAAAGGAAATAAAAGAAGGAGATGTAGTTTCAATAGATTGCGGGGTATTAAAAAACGGCTTTTACGGAGATTCTGCATATTCCTTTTTAGTAAGTAATCAAAAACCCGAGATTGTAAAACTTTCGGTTGTTACAAAAGAAGCATTACAAAAAGGAATAGAGGTAGCCAAAATTGGTAACAGAATCGGAGATATTAGCTATGCCATTCAAAACTTTTGCGAAATGCAACATGGCTACGGGGTTGTGCGGGAATTAGTGGGACATGGGGTGGGCAAAAGCCTGCATGAAGATCCTGAAGTCCCCAATTTCGGAACCAAAGGAAGAGGGCCTAAGTTATTGGAAGGATTAGTAATTGCAATTGAACCGATGGTTAACCTCGGAACTAAAAATGTGATTCATGATAGGGATGGATGGACAATAAGAACACGGGACGGAAAAGCCTCTGTGCATTATGAACATACCATTGTAATAAAAAAAGAAGGGCCGGTTGTTTTATCAAGTTTTGAACCGATACTGAAAGCAGAACAACAAAACAGTAATTTATATAAAGAAAAAGAATTTGTAACGCATTAATGTCGAAACAAGGATTAATAACCCAGGACGGACTCATAACAGAAGCATTATCTAATGCCATGTTTCGAGTAAAACTGGAAAATGAACACGAGATCATAGCAACTATATCAGGAAAGATGCGCATGCATTATATCAGGATATTGCCCGGCGATAAAGTAACAGTTGAAATGTCGCCCTATGATTTAACAAGAGGAAGAATTATTTATCGCTTTAAATAAAAGAAGAGATGAAAGTAAAACCATCAGTAAAAAAAAGGAGCGTTGACTGCAAGATAGTTCGCAGAAAAGGCAGGCTCTATGTTATCAATAAAAAGAACCCGAAGTTTAAGCAAAGGCAAGGGTAAAATGTTGGTATGCAGAAAGTATTCTGTAAAAAGCAAACAAGAAAATTGAAAAAAAGAAATATCTAAACAATGGCTCGTATAGCAGGTATAGATTTACCAAAAAACAAAAGAGGCATAGTCGGCCTCACATACATTTACGGAATCGGTGTTTCCACTTCAAAAATGATATTGGAAAAAGCCGGAGTAGATGAAAATAAGAAAGTGAAAGACTGGAATGATGACGAGATCAACGGCATCCGTAATGTCATAAACAATGACTTAAAAGTAGAAGGAGCCTTACGTTCTGAGGTACAACTATCCATAAAGCGGTTGATGGATATTGGCTCATACAGAGGGGTTCGGCATCGTAAGGGATTACCTGTACGGGGGCAAAGCACAAAGAGAAACGCAAGAACCAGGAAAGGAAAGAAAAAAACTGTAGCGAACAAAAAGAAAGCACCGAAAGGATAAACTTAATATCATTATTTAAAAGGTAGATAGAGAATGTCTAAAACAACAACGCCAACAGCGGCTAAAAAAACAGCCAAGAAACGCACAGTTAAAGTTGAAAGCGAAGGGCAGGCACATATCCAGGCCAGTTTCAACAATTTGATTGTAACGTTTACAAACAATAACGGGCAAACGATTTCCTGGTCATCAGCCGGCAAGGCGGGCTTCAGGGGCAGCAAAAAAAATACACCTTACGCAGCACAGGTAGCTGTAGGGGATGCAGCAAAAGTTGCCTATGATTCAGGTCTGCGCAAAGTGGAAGTTTTTGTTAAAGGTCCGGGTTCAGGCAGAGAAGCTGCTATCCGTCAAATTGTTTCATCAGGCATTGATGTAACAATGATTCGAGACATAACACCCATGCCCCATAACGGATGCCGTCCACCAAAGAAAAGAAGAGTTTAACATTAAAGTATTTTATAATAATGGCAAGATACAGAGGATCAACAACTAAAAAAGCAAGAAGCTTCGGAGAACCAATCTTCGGGTATGATAAGGACTTTGAAAAAAGGAAATATCCACCCGGGCAGCATGGGTTATCAAAGAAGAAAAAAGCATTGTCAGAATATGGCGTACAGCTAAAAGAAAAACAAAAGGCAAAGTACACCTATGGTTTGCTCGAACGCCAGTTTGCAAAAACTTATGAAGAAGCAACAAGGCGCCACGGGGTAACCGGTGAAGTATTATTGCAACTGCTGGAAGCAAGATTAGATAATACTGTGTTCCGCCTGGGATTGTCTTCTACAAGAAAAGGAGCAAGGCAACTGGTAGGACATAAACATATTGAAGTGAATGGAGAAGTTGCATTTGCACCATCTCACTCACTTCGTCCGGGCGATGTAATCACCATCAGGGAAAAATCAAAAGACATGGAGGTGATAAAAAATGCAAACCCAAGTGTAAAAAAATACCCCTGGCTGGAATGGAACCATGCTCAAAACCGGGGAGTATTCTTACAATACCCGGATAGAGATCAGATACCCGAAACAATCAAAGAACAACTGATTGTCGAATTGTATTCTAAATAATTTAACACTTAAACAGATAACAGGTAACTATGGCTATTTTATCTTTTCAACGTCCCGATAAAATCACATTACAGAAGGCAACAGATTTTGAAGGATCATTCGAATTCAAGCCTTTAGAACCCGGCTTTGCAGTTACCATTGGAAATGCATTGCGCAGGATTTTACTTTCTTCACTCGAAGGTTTCGCAATTTCATCAGTAAAGATCAGCGGAGTAGATCATGAATTTGCAACCATAAATGGAGTAATGGAAGATGTAACTGAAATTGTTTTAAACCTGAAACAAGTTCGGTTGAAAAAAGAGTTAGGCGGAGATGATAACCAGCTTGAGAAAATATTTATCTCTTTGAAAGATAAAGAAGAGTTTAAAGCCGGTGATATTGAAAAACACACCAACAGTTTCCGGGTAATGAATCCTGATTTGCAGATTTGCCGCATGGAGAGTTTTGTGAAGATGGATATTGAACTCACTATTCAGAAAGGCAGAGGATATTTACCTGCTGAGGAGAATAAAATGGTGGAAACTTC
>JBJXHH010000179.1:0-4497 GCA_046160675.1 Chitinophagales bacterium | reverse complement strand
CACCGAGCAAGTTTTTTATACTGATGGTTACAAGTTGATCTTGCAACACATCATCAAACTTTAAAGTAAAATTGCCAGAGGAAGGGTTGGGGTAAACACTCAACAACATGTCATCAGAAAAGCCCGGTTCTTCACCTTCTCTCAAAGGCAGGGTGGTAAATGTTGCTACGCTGCTCCAGTCTGATAAAACTCCTGCTCCGCAGTTTGTTTTTACCCGATACTTATAAGTTGTTGAAGATTCAAGTGAGAAAAGGTTTTTGACATTGCTTGTTGCGCTTGTGTTTGTCCATGTGGTTACTGTGTTTTTCCTGTATTGTATTTTATATTTTATAGCATCGGGGTCGGCACTCCAGTGGAGTTTTGCTGTGGAGGAGGTGAGGAAATCTGCGGAAAGTCCGGTAGGAGCAGTGGAACAGGGTGGGTTATCATTTAAAAAGCGAGCAATTGAAAAAATGTTACTGTTTCCTGCAATAACAATTTTATTATTCTCCTGTATATCCACTGAAAATGCTGGGCCATACTCTGTGATAATTGCTGAACCATTTTCACCGAAAGTAGAATCAACAGAACCATTGGCATTTAATCTGATAAGGCCTGGTGAGTAGGGAGCGCAATCTTCCCAACCAACCCCTAATATTTTTCCATCAGTTTGAATAGCAACTGAATTCAAAACATAAGAGCAGTAATCATTAATAATTACAATTCCATCTACTCCGAATGAGGTATCAAGAAAACCTGTGGCATACAATCTTAGAATTGCATAATCCGGACTGGCTCCATCTTCCTGAACAGTATATCCTACCAGAATAATTTTCCCATCATCTTGTAAGATAAGGTCGCTTGCATAATCATCAGATTTTCCTACTGCTTTTAGGTCAATCAGGTTTTTCCCACTAAACCCGAAAAGTATATCCGGGGTACCATCTGTATTAAGTCGAGTTATCATTATATCATCACTGCCAGTTTTAAATCCGGTTCCACCTACAATTATTTTTCCATCATTTTGAATGGCAAGACCGTTAGCATGGTCAATATCTGAGAAGCCATCAATACAGGTGTAGCCTGTTCCTGCAAATGAACTATCCGGCGTACCATCAAAATTAATCCTTGCTATCATTAAGTCCGACCATGTTGTTGCTTCAGGGTTTATAATATCGCCTGCAACCAAGATTTTTCCATCATTTTGAATAGCAATTTTTCTGAAAATAATGGTTTCCGTCAAAGAGAATGGAAAACTTATACCATAATCCCCAAAAGTGCTATCAACGGTTCCATTAAAATTAAATCGAACAATAAAACTGTTCCCATCTGGCTCTTGACCGCAAACTAAAATTTTACCTGAACCGTGTAATGCCATCCCATTTGCAGTTAATAATATTCCTGGGAACGAAAAAAATCCAATACCAGAGACGCCAAATGATGAATCAAGATCGCCATCAGCAGTATATTTTACAAGAACTACAGCTCTTGTATATGGTGTTAAATTGATAGTGGAATAGCCGCATGCAAGAATACTTCCGTCGTTTAATACCTCTACCGAATTACAACTACTACCATATCCCATCCCAGACGGATCGGTGGTTACAAAGCCAACTTCTGCAAATGTGGAATCTAGTATTCCCGCTTGTGAGAAAAGTGTTGTTTCAATGAATATAAAAATCAGTGTTATGTAAATCTTCTTCATGTTTCTACTATCTATCGTGAAACAATAATTTGCTGAGAAAATGTTTTTCCACCCGATGCTACTTCAATTACATACATGCCATTGACAATGTTTTTATCAAGCTGGATATGATATTCGCCTGATGTTATGATCTGCTGATGATACACTTCTTCACCGAGGAGGTTTTTTATGCTGATGGAAAGAAGATGATCTTGCAAAACTTCATCAAACTCTAAAGTGAATGTGCCGGAGGAAGGATTGGGGTAAATTGTTATAATTTTATTACTCTGATAAATATGACCAATACTCATCTTGCATGTATTAATAATAGTGTAGGGTGCTGATAATTTACTACATCCTGTAGAATTAGTAACTTTTACTACATACAATCCTTCCTCAGTTGCATAAAATATTTGTGACGTAGCTCCTGCTATTGGTATTTCATCCTTATACCATTTATACGAATAGCCAGCCCCTGAGTTTGCTTTTAATTTAATGCTTGGATCGAAGCAAATGTCATTAAATGCATCCAGGTTATCAATGGTTGCTGCAGGCTTACTCACTGCAGTCACAGAGATTTCATCTGAAATGTCCGAGCAAATTGAGCTTGTTATTTCTACTGAATAATTTGCGGTGGCTGATGCTGTATAAGAGGCGGATGTTGCACCACTGATATTTATTCCATCCTTTTTCCATTGATAGATAAAACCCGTTCCTGTACTTGCGTTTAAAGTTACATCACCGGGTATACAAAATGTTGTAGGCCCTGTTGGTGATATTGTTGCAGTTAATGAACATGCTGTTTCAGGCACTAGCTTTACGACCCAATAATCAGTACCGCCTTTTCTCGGGTATAATTTGTCTCCCGATATTTTAGAATCTGAGTACCCGCCCAATAGAAAACTTTCATCTGACAAATGCTGAATGGAAGTGAGATAATCATGCCCTGCACCCCCTATCGTATTATCCCACATTACATTACCTAAAAGATCTAATTTTACAATCCAATAATCATTTTTATCACCTGTGCCTATTGTATTCTCACTTTTATTCCCCGATGCATCAGAAAGCGAATACCCTCCTACAAGAAATCCATCGTTTGCAATCTCAACAGAGGTACAAATATCATCCTTATCACCCCCCAAAGTCCTTTGCCATTGAATATTTCCTGAAGGGTTTAGTTTTAATATCCAATAGTCGAAACCTGCTATGACTCCCTCAGTTTTATCCCCTGAAACCCCGGACTTAGAATGCCCCCCAACAATGTAGCCTCCATCTGAGGTTTGTTTTATGTCAGTTAATATTTCTTCCTCATACCCCCCGATAGTTTCATCCCACTCAACATTTCCCAATGAGTCAATCTTAACAATCCAGTAGTCAGAATAACAACAAAGCCCTATACCATCATCTATTCTGCTTTCAGTTTTATCACCCGATGCTTCGGAGTCTGAATATGAACCCAGTATATAACCGCCATCAAGAGTTTGATTCGCTTTAACAAGGTAATCATATGTGTTGCCTCCAATAGTATTTTGCCATTCTATATTTCCCTCGTTGTCAAGTTTAAGTATCCAATAATCTCCATACGTTACAAACCCTGCTTCAGTCTTGTCTCCTGAAATCCCCGAATAAGACCACCCCCCAACTAAATAACCTCCATCTGAAGCTTGCAGTAAAGTTGTAAAATAATCATTCTGATCACCCCCAATAGTATTCTCCCACTCAAGTCCCCCCAGAGCGTCAACCTTTACTACCCAGTAATCATATGTTGAATATCCGCTTGATGAAGCAAAATAATCTTCACTTTTATCAGCCGAGTGTGGGGACTGTGAAGAACCACCTACAACACATCCACCATCTGATGTTAATCGCATGTCCTGCAAATCGTCATAACCAGTACCTCTGAAACTATTCTGCCAAACTATTTGCAGGTTGCTGTCAATCTTGATTACCCAATAATCTAATCCTCCAAGATTAGATTCTGTTTTATCTCCTGAAATTCCTGAATGTGAATCGCCCGCAAGTATGTATCCGTCATCATCCGTGATTTGTATCGACGATAAATAGTCTCCGCTACTCCCACCAATTACCCGCTGCCATTCTATACCCGGCGCTGTTTGAGATACAAGTGTTTCAACTGAAAAGAGGAAAAAAAGAACTGAGAAACCATTTTTCATAGTTGTACATTTTTATTTTGAAACAATAATTTGTTGGGTAACCATTTTTTCACCCGATGCTACTTCAATTACATACATGCCGTTGGCAATGTTTTTATCAAGCTGGATATGATGTTCGTCTGATGCTGTAATCTGCTGATGAAATACTTCTTCACCGAGGAGATTTTTGATGCTGATGGAAAGAGGTTGATCTTGCAACACATCATCAAACTTTAAAGTAAAATTGCCAGAGGAAGGGTTGGGGTAAACACTCAACAACATGTCATCAGAAAAGCCCGGCTCTTCGCCTTCTCTCAAAGGCAGGGTAGTAAACGTTGCTACGCTGCTCCATTCTGATAAAACTCCTGCTCCGCAGTTTGTTTTTACCCGATACTTATAAGTTGTTGAAGGTTCAAGTGAGAAAAGGTTTTTGACATTGCTTGTTGCGCTTGTGTTTGTCCATGTAGTTACTGTGCTTTTCCTGTATTGTATTTTATATTTTATAGCATCAGGGTCGGCACTCCAGTGGAGTTTTGCTGTGGTGGCAGTGATGAAGTCTGCATACAAGTCAGCAGGGGGATTGTCGCATGGGGCGACTTCATTCAACTTTAAAATCCAGTAATCATTTAACCCATTACTTGATTCAGTTTTTATACCTGATATATCGGAATAGGAATG
>JBJXHH010000178.1:0-18243 GCA_046160675.1 Chitinophagales bacterium | reverse complement strand
GTTACCTTCCACCACTTTTTATGCAACTGCCCAAGCATAGCTTTTTAATCCCGCCAAAGATACTGAAAAAGAATGAGGGCAAGGGCAATGATAAAAACATCAAGGGCAAACAAGTAAAGAATATCCTGCAGATTTATTGAGAAGTCGCTGGCAGAGACTGCATTGAGAGAGACTCTGACAAGAATTTTGAGAATGGGTATGATAACAGGAAATGAAAGTATAGCTATGAGTGTTCCGCTATTATTTGCTTTAGAGGCTATGGCGCTCATCATACTGAAGATAGATGCAAAAGAGATAGCTCCAAGAATTAGTACAATAAAAAATGAAGCGTTATCAATTACAGGAAACCCTACACTAATTGAATAAAATATTACCCCAATCAAACTAAGAAATAGCATGATGCAGATATTATAAATAATCTTCGAAAGAATTATACTTTGTGCCGATCCAAGAGTGTAGAGGTATAAATTCCGGCCGGAACTATCTGATAAAAAACTTTTTGCAACTGCATTAATCGCAGTAAACAAAACAATGATCCAGAATAAAACAACCCAAACAGCAGATTGAACGTTTTCAAAAGTGAAAAAGATAATAAGAATGATACTGAGAAGATACATGAAAATCCCACTGATAGCATATTTATTCCTCCATTCAAGGAGAAGTTCTTTTCTGAGCAGATGCATCACAGACGAGTATAACATCATGCTGTAAAGATAGAGCATTCAATTATCTGAAGTACAATTATCATCTTTGTAAACATGAAGATTACCAGACTCCTGATCGCAAACCGTGGAGAAATAGCCTTACGCATTATGCGCACCGCTAAAGAAATGGGAATACAAACTATTGCTGTGTATTCTGATGCCGACAGAGGTGCGATACATACGCAATTTGCTGACGAAGCGTATTTTATAGGAACTTCCCCTTCAAATCAATCATATTTATTAATGGATAAGATCATTGAAGTTGCGAAAAAAAGTAATGCAGATGCAATTCATCCGGGTTATGGTTTTTTAAGTGAGAATTCTGTCTTCGCTAAAAAAGTGCAAGACAATAATATCATTTTCGTAGGTCCCAATCCTGACAGTATGGAAATGATGGGTAGCAAATTATCTGCAAAACAAACCGCTGCAAAATTTAAGATCCCTATGGTTCCCGGCACTGAAGAAGCAATAAAAGATATTACACAAGCAAAAGAAATTGCCTCAAACATTGGTTACCCAATTCTTATCAAGGCAAGCGCAGGGGGAGGCGGAAAGGGTATGCGGATAGTAAATTCAGAAAATGAATTGGAAGAACAGATGCAAAGAGCCCAAAGTGAAGCATTAAATTCTTTCAATGATGATGCTGTATTTATTGAAAAATATGTTTCAAGCCCGAGGCATATTGAAATTCAAATTCTTGCTGATACTCACGGAACTATTTTGTATTTGTTTGAAAGGGAATGTTCTATTCAAAGGCGCCATCAAAAATTAGTGGAAGAGGCTCCTTCCGCAATTCTGAGTGAACAGGTTAGGAAAAGTATGGGGGAGGATGCTGTAAAGGCTGCCCGGGCATGTAATTATGTTGGTGCTGGTACTGTAGAATTTCTAATGGATGAAAACCTCAATTATTATTTCCTGGAGATGAACACAAGATTACAGGTAGAACATCCGGTTACTGAGTATATAACGGGCCTAGACCTTGTAAAAGAGCAAATATTAGTTGCACAAGGCGAAAAATTACAGTTTACTCAAAACGATTTACAGATACGAGGACATGCGATAGAACTAAGAGTAACAGCTGAAGACCCCTCAAATAACTTCCTTCCTGATATTGGAAAACTCATCACATACAGGCGTCCCCAGGGACATGGTATAAGGGTGGATGATGGCTATGAAGAAGGTATGGATATTCCAATTTATTATGATCCGCTGCTGGCTAAACTCATCGTACATGCTGAAACGAGAGAACTTGCCTGCAAAAAAATGATCAGAGCTATAGACGATTTTAAGGTTAGTGGTGTTTCTACAACCTTACCGTTTGGAAAATTTGTAATGCAGCATGAAGCATTTCTGAGCGGAAAATTTGATACAAAGTTTATTGAAAAATATTTCGCACCAGACTTATTGCAAAGTAAAGAAGATGGGGTAGAGGAGATTGCAGCTTTTTTTGCTTCAACGCAATATGAAAGCAGAAATGAAATTCTTGAAAATCATGTTTCCTTGCAGAAGGCCAGTACAAATAAATGGAAACAGAACAGATTAAAGGACTAAATTATTTTCCTTTAAAAATCAATTCAATTCTTCTTCTTTGCAAGTCATCCCATGTTGTTTCATCATACATTTTTCTGATGAGTGCATAATATTGAGGGGTTTGCATGAATTGTTGTAATGTAGACCTGGCAGGGCCTGCAAGCCGGTGGTTCGAGGATACTGCTGCGTCAAACAGGTTCTTTACAACAGTAGAGTCACAATAGTTTATAGCCCGCAATGCATCAAACGCCTTATTTCTCGTTCTGAATTCATAACTATAACCTGCATAATCAGTCAACTCTGTAATATGTTTTGTTTTATCTACGGAATAATAAATTTCCAACCAGGCAATGCGAACGTTTTTATTCATACCATAGATTGTTTCTGTTGCTGAAAGATAGTTTTTTTTTCCCCCCGGATTCATATTACATAACAAACGTAATGCAAGTTCAACATTTACATAACTGAAATCCTGCAAGTTTTTTTTATAATCTTTGAGAAGCTTTTTATTGATAGCAGTTGTATTCTCCAAAACAGCCTGCCTGACTTTTGCATCTGGGTTTTGCAAAGCTGACTTCAGGAAAGAAATTGTTGTTTTATCAGTGTCATTAATTAATTGTTTGATGATGGCTGCTTTAATTGCGAAATGATTTTCTTTTTCATATATTTTCTGCAATCCTGCTCGTTTTACCTCAACCGGGATATCTTTCATGGCTTCTACAGCATCATATCTATCAATATAATTCTTAGCCATAGTTGCCTGTATTATCAACTCCTCAAATTCTTTTTTGAAATTCACTTTACTATATACCATCATACCTGGATCAAACAGGGCGTATGCCACTTCAAGAATATTTTTGTTAGGAATGGTAATACTAGTTTCTGCTTTTTCAAGCCATACTATCGTATCTGAGTTAGAACCATCAGAATAAAATACCTGGAAATGAACAGGCATTTTAAATAAATCAACAGTTGTTGTTTTCTTTTGTGTTTGTTTAACATTAAAAGTTGTTGCCTGGGAAGTTTTTGTATAACTTACATCATAAACCGGGTAACCGCTCTTGTATACCCACTCGTCAAAAAACCAATCGAGATTCATTCCGAGTGTTTTCTGAAATTGTATTTGCAAATCATGCGTTGTTACATTCCCGTACGCATGTGCTAACAAATATTCTTTAATAACTTTTCTAAATTGTTCATCGCCTGTTACGTACCGTAACATATCAAGTACAAAACTTCCTTTTTGATAATGCCTTGATGAGCCTGCTTCTGTATGAGCAAGGGGAAATTCATTTTGATTGTCTGCATTGATGGCAGAATTCAATTCATTTCGCCTGTTCCATGCATAGGCATCCTCGCCTTCTATAGTCCGCATAAATATTTTTGAATAATAGGTGGCAAAACTTTCATGCAGCCAGTGTGACGTTGAACTAAACTCAGTAATATAGTCTCCGAACCATTGATGTGCAAGTTCATGTGCATTTATTGCATCATAATCCCTGTCGAAAGAGGATCTTGGATCTTGCAAAAAATAATCGCTGAAAATAGTTGCTGTTGTGTTTTCCATAGCGCCATAAATAAATTCCTGCACCGGAACATTGGCATAGGTTTTCCAGGGATATGGAACTCCTGTTTCATCAGCAAACCAATCCATCATTTCTGAAGAGTATTCATATGTTACATCAACTGCCTCTTTTCTGTCAGGATAATAATACTGTCTTGAAGTAATGCCATTCTTTGAAACATAATCTTTATGCTCGTATTCCCCGATGGCTAACATAATAAGATATAATGCATGAGGATGATCCATTGCATAACGCCAGGTTGCTTCGGTTGAATTACCGACCTCAATTTTACCAACTAAATTTCCATTTGAGATCACTTCATAATTTTTATCAAAAGTGATGTTTAAATTGGTAACAAGTTTATCATTTACATCATCAAACCCGGGAATCCAGAAACGATTGTCAACTCCTTGTCCTTGTGTCCAGATCTGTTTCCTAGTTCTATTCGGGTCATTCGTATCTGCTATGATGGGTTTCTGCCAACCAATAAAATAGATTCCTTTTCTTGGGGTAGCTTCATAATCAATCAGCAGCTTGTGTTGTTTCTCCCAGATAAGGGAAGGCTGGAAATAGATCGTAATACCTGCACTGTCAACTTTATGTTTAACAGGTTTTCCATCAAGCTGGAGTTTACTTACTTTCATTTGAATACCATCCAGAAAAAGAGAATCAACCTTTTTTCTCAGGGGCACAAATTCATAGTTTGCAATACCAAAAACTTTCCCCTTTTCCGGTTGAAATTTTACGTCTAATTGCAGGCTTTGAAAATCTACAGTTTGTTCTCTGATACTGCCTCTTGGGTCTTTTATATAACAGGAAGTTTCCGGTGAATTCTGAGTATAAAGTGTAAGCGCTGATGCTATTGCAATAAATAGAAATATAATTTTCTTCATCTATGTTATAATTATTTCAAATGTTGCGCAAATCTAAGAACATTTGCACCGGAAGGTATAGTACTAAGTGTTAAGATATGTTGTAACAATATTTCTGCATAATAAGGCGCCAACATCATACCTTTTGTTCCCATGCCGTTAAGAATAAACATGTTTTTGTGCAATGGGTGATTTCCGACTACAGGGTTTCTGTCTTTTATTGTTGGGCGGATGGCAGCTTGGTGATCAAGAATCCGGTAAGGAATTTTGAGTAGTTGATTGAGTTGATCCGCTAATTCGTTTTTCCCTTCTTGGGTGGGAAGGGTTGAGATGTCGTTCCATGTATTTGTTGCGCCTGCCCAGAAAATTCCTTCTCCGAGAGGAATGAGTATAATACCTTTCTGATAGATCTTAGCTTGGGGGAGTTCAGGTATTTCAAGAATAAAACATTCCCCTTTTGCAGGTTTAAAAGGGATCCAATTAAAAAATTTATTCTGCAGTGCATGAATTCCATCACAAAAAACCAGATGAGTAAATGCTTCATTTTTATAACTTATTTCATTTTCTGAAATGGTCAACAAGAATGGAGAAAACTCTTCTATAAGCAGGGAATTTTCTATAGTTAATTTCTTCTGGTATTCGCCAATCAGTTTTTTTGTATCTACCTGAAGGGCTTGCTTTATTACAACACCGCCTTCAGGGCAATGAAAATATTCTCTAAAGTTCTTATGATCAAAATCATCGCTTATAAATTCGGAAAGTTCTTTTTTGTTTTGTTTTGATTCTTCCCACTCCTTAAGGCCCACAATACTTTTGTGAATTTTCAATATTTCAACTTGTTTCATGACTTCAAGTTGTAAATAACTTTCTATTTCCTTATAAAAAGTATAAGCCGTTTGCAATAAAACATAAATGTTCCATTGTAAACTATATTTTCGGCCTGTAATGGGATTCATTAAGCCGCCGGAGATGAATGTAGCCGATACATATTCACAGGGATCTATGATTGTGAATGGAATACCTCTGTTTCTGAGCTTCCTGGAAAGAGCAATACCTGAAATACCACAGCCAATAATTAATAACTTCATATTTAAACCAGCTTGATAATTTATTGTTTCACTGCCCTCAACATTTCTCGTTTGCCAGGCGGCCCCGGAAGTTTCTCTACAATGAAACCTGCCAGTATCATGGTTCTTCTTACATCGCCCTTACTGCAATAAGTAACAAGTATGCCGCCCGGGGAAGTTGCAAGGTAAAGCTTTTGAAAATTTTCTAATGACCAGATTTCCGGCTGCACTCTCGGCCCAAATGCATCAAAATAAATAAGATCATATTTCACAACCGGCTTGAAGTCTTCCAGCCGCTGTTTAGACTTGAGGAAGTCAAAATTTTCAGCAAGCCGGATAGTTTCATTAAAATTAGAATGATGAATTTCGGAAAATACTTTTGCAGAATATCCTTTTTCAAAATAAACTTGCTGAAGTATATTTTCTTCTAAAGGGTAAGGCTCTAATCCTGTGTAAGTGATTTTTCTTTTTTTTCCATTTTCAATTGTAAGCAGAACATTTAAACCTGTTCCAAGTCCAATCTCAAGAATATTAATTTCATATTTATCTTCTGCTAATTTTTTTAATAAACCGTTTTGAATGAACACATGCATACTTTCTGTGTAAGCACCATGGATTGAATGATAATGTTCATCAATGTGTGGAAGGTAGATTGTTAGCGAGCCGTCTTTTGTTTGTCTGATAACTGCGTTCATGAAATGTTTTTCTTTTCATCGCTTTTGTTTTCTTCTTTCTCAATAAATTCATAATTGATATTCAGATCGTCTAAAGTTTCTTTCAATTCTTCTTCAAGGGCGTCATCATCAAGAACTATAGGGGGCGGTAAATCAACATTCTTGTAAAAAAATGCAATTATGCTTCCTGCCGCAGCTCCCGAAAGGTGGCCCTCCCAGCTTATTCCCTCCTTTATCGGAAACAACCCCCATACAATGCTCCCGTATGCAAAAACAACAAACAAGGAAAGTACTACAGATTGAATGTCTTTCCTGAAAATTCCACTAAAGAAGATAAAAAATGCAAAACCATAAACAAGGTTGCTTGCGCCAATATGGTAACTTTCCCTCCCAGTTAACCAAACCAGGAATCCGGACACAAACCAGGTAAAAAGAAATGCTTTAAAAGCAACTTTCCTGTAAGAATAGATCATGAGAAATCCTAAAATAAGAAATGGAATTGAATTGGAAATAAGATGCCCCCAATCAGCATGTAGAAAAGGGGAAAAGAATATACCTGTAAGCCCTTGTAAATGTCTTGGGAGAATGCCGAATTTCCCAAGGTCAACATTTGTAGCTGTTTCAAAAAGCCTTACACACCACATAATGAGCACAAAAATGAAAGGCATGAAAAAACTAACATATAAATGTTTTTTTTCTTCATCATCTGTTTGAAACGGTTTATTCCTGTTATGATTTATCTTAAGAAATGAAAACATTGCAGTAAAGATATTCCATAAATGTTCGCAGTTGCCAAAAAGTTTATTTCAATGTAATTTTGTTTTATGAGGCACATCAGGTTTCTGAAATATTTTGCGGGATTTACAATTCCCCTATCTGCTTACTTGAGTATGTATTATGCCGGGTATTTTTCCTATCTCACTCTTTTTTATGCTTTTGGGTTTTTGCCTGCGCTTGAGTTTTTTCTACCGGTAGTTAGTAAGAATATAAGCTTGGCCGAAGAAGAAATTGTAAAGAAAGACAAAGTATATGACTGGCTTTTGTATCTCAATGTGCCTATTCAATTTTTCATCACATTTTATTTTCTGAATCTTGTTACCATGCAAGAATATCAATGGTGGGAAATAGTTGGACTTACCAGCGCCCTGGGTATCTGTTGCGGTGTACTTGGTATTAATGTGGCTCATGAACTCGGCCACAGGGTAAAAAAAATTGAAATACTCTTTGCCAAGAGTTTACTGCTCACTTCATTGTATATGCACTTTTATATTGAACATAACCGAGGGCACCATAAAAATGTATCTACTGATGATGACCCGGCCTCTGCAAAACTGAATGAACCAGTGTATACTTTTTGGATACGTACAATTTTTTATAGCGCTATTTCTGCATGGAAACTTGAAACAAAAAGACTGGAAAAAAAGGGCAAAAATGTACTTTCTCTTCACAATCAAATGTTACAGTATATTCTGATACAAGGTTTGTTTTTAATTTTTATAGCATTGTTTTTTTCAGTATTTGCTTTGATTTTATTTGTTGTAGCAGCATTTATTGGGATTTTATTGTTAGAAACCATCAATTATGTAGAGCATTATGGTTTGCGCCGGAAAAAAACACCCGAAGGGTATGAAAGGGTTATGCCCTGGCATTCCTGGAATAGCAATCACTATATTGGTAGAATTTGTTTATATGAGTTAACAAGGCACAGTGACCATCACTATTTGGCAAGTAAAAAATACCAGATTTTAAGCCACCTGGATGATGCACCACAATTGCCAGCAGGATATCCTGCTATGATGTTGCTTACATTATTTCCACCTATATGGTTTTTTGTGATGAACAAAAAAGTAAAAACTGTGATGGCAGCACATTGAACTTTCGATGAAAATTATAGGAAGTAATATTTAAACAAATTTAAATGATAATTATTGGAATAGCAGGTGGAACAGGCTCAGGGAAAACAACTTTTGTAAGAAGATTGATTGGCAAATTACCTGAAGAAAATGTTACTGTTATTTCGCAGGATGCATATTATCATGACAATAGTCATATAAATTTGGAGGAAAGGAGAAAAAAGAATTATGACCATCCTGAAGCGATTGATTGGCAACTGTTAATAGACCATCTTCAACAACTTAAAAACAATTTTCCCATTCAGCAACCAATTTATAGCATGCTTACTTGCACAAGAGAAGATAAAACAAATACTGTGTACCCTAACAAAGTAATCATTGTAGAGGGCATCTTGCTTCTTACAAACGAAAAATTAAGAGATCACTTTTCCTTGAAAATTTTTATTGACGCTGATTCTGATCACAGGCTGATGCGAGTGGTTAAGCGAGACATGGAAGAGAGGGGGCGAGATGTAGACGAAGTGATGCAGCGTTATCTGCACTCGGTGCGCCCCATGCATGAGCAATATATTGAGCCATCTAAAAAATTCGCAGATGTTATTATCCCCATCGGTGGAGATAACCATGTAGCTATTGAATTACTCAGCCAATATATCCTCAGGCAGTTGTGATGAAGTATCTGTTTTTTATAAATTATTGTAATTTTCAACATTGTTCACACCTAAAATAAATTACCATGAAGCGACAAACACTTACACTTATCATTATCCTCTTTTCTATTTTTTCTTTGAGTGCGCAGCGCTATCCGCAGGGGCAGGGCACTTTTAGAACAAGCGGCGGTTTTAGTTTTTCCCCTGTAGACGATGCTGATGAAGAATTCCTTTCTTATAAGGTAACCTTAACTCCCTCAGTAGGTTATTTTTTTACAGACGAAGCTCTTATTGGGTTAGGAATAAATTATTCTGCAATTCTTGGAAGAAATCTCTATGACGCCAGCATTCGTTTAAGCCCTTCAGCAAAATATTATTTTATCTTGAGTAGGCAGGAATTTATAATAGCCAATTTTACTTACAATTTTGACCTTGCGACTGAACTCATTGACGGAGAAAAAACCATTACAAATAATACCAGTATTTCAGTAGGCCCCGGGGCGAGTTATTTTTTTACAAGAAGGATAGGCATAGAAGGTACTTTACTCTATACTTATTACATGTTTCCGAATTCTGTCAACAAAAACAAATTCAGTTATAGTATGGGTTTTAACCTGAATATGCCATCTAAAAAGCCGAAAAAAACGAAAGATAGCTTTTAAGCAGGATTACTGTGCTTGCTGTAGAATATACATTTTCAGGTCTTCTACTTGTTGATTACTCATTCTTTCAGCGGTGTATAAAGGCATATAAGGTTCATGGCCAGGATAACCATAGGTTCCATGCCGTATAATACCATAAAGCCACCAATAATTTTTTTCAAAGGATTTTTGGAAACTCTTAAATTGCAATTTTGAGTCTTCAAAAACAACGTCACTTACACCATAAGCTTTATGGCATTGCTGACAACTATATTCATAAATGAGTTTCCCATTTTCCGGATTTCCTGATGGCATATTTGAGCCAGCCTCGTATGGAGGTTCCAGCCAATGAGCTGGAGATTTTAAACTGTATTTACTTTTAATGAAAGCAATCAGGTTCGCATGTTCATTTGTATTCTTCTTCGTTTCATTCAATTCTTTCATGTCAGCCTCAGAAAACCCAAGGTCCTTCATTTTATAACTTATCGAGTAGTAATAGGAAAGGATGGCTGTCACCTCCCATTCTTCAAGATACCTTCCTTTACTGCATTCTTTAGCACAAAGCTGAATGGCCTCTCTAATATCTTTTTGAGCTGGCCGCACAAGGTCGCCGTATTTTTTGTAGTAATCGTCATTATACCAACTTTCTCTATTTGCAGTTCCATAAAAAGTAGTGCCTTGCAAAAAGGGAAGATTATTTGCAACCGCAAATTCTAACCTTGCCTGGGGGTCAAAGTCAGTTAAGATCGGGTCTTCAATTACTGTATTATGGCAGTTTGTACAGACATAATACAAACTGATATACTTTGATTTACCCCCATTTGGACTTACCGTTCTGCCATAATGCACCAGATCATAACCCTTTGTAATCATTCCCGGGTCTACATCTTCTATGAAAAATACAGGCTTTGTATCACCTAATAGTGCCAGAGCTTTATATACATAGGTGTCCGTATCCCAGTCCTGTTTCTTTAGAGGGTTGCTAAAGTTTTTAGCCGCTATAAATACAAAGGCAAAAACCAATGTTGAGATGAGAAAAATCTTTTTATGTTTCATTTCCAGTATGGTTTACGCAATAAATTTAAAAGTAATTCCTCAAAAACATCTCAATAAAAAAAAACTCAAAAAAAACTTGACTTTTTCAAAAATCTTGTAGTACTTTTGTTTAACGTTATGTTCTTCAAAATATTGGCCTAAATTACTGCTTTACAAAATATATAAGATATTGTGTTTTCATGGGGATAGCAGAGGGATCCGAGTTCTTCGGTGAACTCTGCTTTTTTTTACTAACCCTTTTTTGTGCGCCGTGTTTTTTTGAGATGGCATATAAGTTTGGCGCTGGCATCAAAATTGCAAAATGTATCAATGTGTGTGTTTTCATGGGGATAGCAGAGGGAACCAAAAGTGGTGAACTCTGCTTTTTTTATTTATAAATTTCTTCACATCCCGTTAACTTTTCTTACTTAATTTTGAAGCTTAATATCGCTGGAAAGCCTTGAAAAATCTGCTTTTTATATGTGTTGAGAATTCTAACCGAAGCCAAATCGCTGAGGCATTTGGACATATTTATGGCGACGATAAGGTTCGTGTTTATAGTGCTGGGTCTGTTCCAACAGGTAAAATAAACCCTCGGGCTATCCAATTTATGAAAGAAGTGGGATACGATTTGGGGAATCACTCCTCAAAGAGTGTGGAAGAATTCCACAGTATGGAATTTGATTTTGTTATTTCAATGGGCTGTGGAGATAAATGCCCTTATGTTCCATCAAAATCTTTTGAAGATTGGCAGGTACCTGATCCGAAACATATGAATGATGAAGAGTACCGGACCATACGGGATTATATAGCAATAAAAGTGAAAGACCTTATAAACAGGGCAGCAGAGAGCTAAATACCTAAGCCATTTCTGCGTTTCCCCGCTGCCATTTAATTTTGCGCATGATTGAGAAAATTCTCATTATTGACTTCGGATCGCAGTTCACACAACTGATTGCCCGCCGGGTTAGAGAACTAAACGTTTACAGCGAAATAGTACCTTGTACAAAAATTCCTGAAATAACTTCCGATATAAAGGGGATAATTCTTTCTGGAAGCCCATTCTCAGTAGCCTCTGAGGATAAACCCAGTTTCGACTTCAGTAAAATTGAAAGTAAAAAACCCATGCTTTGTGTATGTTACGGGGCACAGTTTCTAGCACAGCATTTTGGCGGTTTGGTGCAGCCTTCTTCAAAGCGGGAGTATGGCAGGGCTTACCTGCATATCATAAATAAAGAAAATGAGCTGTTTTACGGCATAGATGATGAAAGCCAGGTTTGGATGAGCCACAGTGATACCGTTGTAAAAGTGCCTGAGGGCTTTCATATCACTGCAAAAACAGCAAGCATTGATGTAGCGGCCTTTGCTAGCAACGAAGGAAGATTTACCTACCCGGTTTTTTGTATTCAGTTTCATCCCGAAGTAACTCATACTATTGAAGGCAAAAAAATACTGGAAAACTTTGTTGTAAGGTCTTGTGGCTGTATTCAAACATGGACCCCGCAATCCTTTGTTGATGAAACTGTCGCTGAACTGAAGGCAAAAACAGGAAATGATAAAGTGGTGCTGGGCTTAAGCGGTGGTGTTGATTCAAGTGTGGCAGCTATTTTACTTCATAGAGCTATTAGCAATAACCTCACATGCATTTTTGTTAATAATGGATTGTTGCGTAAAAATGAGTTTGAGGAGGTATTGCACACTTATAAAGACATGGGTTTGCAGGTATTAGGTATTGATGCTGCAGATGAATTTATTTCTGCCCTTAGCGGTATTAAAGATCCCGAACAAAAAAGAAAAATCATTGGGAAAGTTTTTATAGATGTGTTTGAAAGAGAGGCAAAAAAAATTGAAGGAGCAACGTACCTTGCTCAGGGAACTATATATCCGGATGTAATAGAATCTCAATCAGTACATGGACCGTCTGCAACTATCAAATCTCACCACAATGTTGGAGGCTTGCCAGAAAAGTTACATTTAAAGGTAGTAGAGCCTTTAAGATTTTTATTTAAAGATGAGGTAAGGCAAGTGGGCACAGCATTGAACCTGAAAGAAGAACTCCTTAACCGCCACCCGTTTCCAGGTCCAGGTTTAGCTATAAGGATAATCGACGATATTACATATGAAAAAGTTAGGATTATACAGGAAGCCGATGCAATTTTCATAAACCACCTGAAAAAAAGCGGGTGGTACTACAAAGTGTGGCAGGCCGGCGCCATACTTTTACCAATTCTGACAGTTGGTGTAATGGGTGACGAAAGAACATACGAAAATGTGATTGCTTTACGTTGTGTAAATTCGAGTGACGGAATGACTGCAGATTGGAGCCATCTTCCACCAGAGTTATTGGCACACATTTCATCAGATATTATAAATCATGTTAAAGGGATTAACCGTGTTGTATATGACATCAGTTCTAAACCGCCTGCTACAATTGAGTGGGAGTAAATTGAAGTTTTCTTTATTGTTTTATTTGATGGTGATTCTTACATCATCATGCGGTATTTTTAAAAAAACACAAAAAACTGAAGATGAAGTTATCATTCTACAACCAAACAAATCCGATTCAACAGTTACTGATAACAAGGATATTAAAGACTCAATTCCTGTAGTTGAAAATGAAACAAAAGCCGAAACAATAAAAACAAAAAAAAGCTGGGAGAAAAAAAACAGTTATAATGTAGCCATCATTCTGCCTTTTGGTATGGATGCCATTGAACTTGCAACGTTAATGAGTGAAGAGAAGCTTCTAGGTTATCAGCCACTTGCTTCAATTGAGTTTTATGAAGGTGCATTGATGGCTCTTGATTCGCTGAAAAGCCTGGACATTAGCCTCAATATTTTCACTTATGATGATGCGAAAGACGATTCAGTCACTACTGCATTATTTCAGCAACCAGAAATGAAGACCATGGATATTATGATAGGGCCCATTTTTAATCAAAGCCTGAAGATTGCAGCTGAGTTTGCTAAAGAAAATGAGATTTTTCTTATCTCACCCTTATCACCGGCCCAAAATATCACAAAAGAAAACCGTTACTATATTACAGCCAATGCAACATTGAAAACCCAGTTGCAAAAAACGATAGAGTATTTTTATCAATCAGATGCTGATGCCAATGTGATTGTTGTGTATAGGAATGATAAACTTCCTGAGGCGAAAGTGGGTAGTGAATTTGTAAATTTTTTTAAGAACGATTCCACTCTCAAATCAAAAAAATTAAAAGAGGTAACCTCAGCAAGTGGTATAACAGGGAATATCAGCAGTGGGGTAAAGAATTACATATTTATTGCGTCTACAGATGAATTATTTGTGAATGGATTGGTAAGAGATATATCTAAAATGAGTCGAGGCAGTGAAAACATAAATATAGTAGGCATGCCCGGTATGATGGAGTTTGAATCTGTCTCTATTGACTATTATGAAAGCCTCAACTTTCATTATCCTACTGCGTATTGGGTAGATGCAAATGCTCCAAGGACAGAACGTTTTGTAAAGGCATTTGAATCAAAATATAAATCTTATCCGAGTGATTACGCATTCAGGGGATATGATCTTACTTTCTATTTCGGGCAAATGCTCAAAATGTTTGGCCCCGACATTGCAAGCAACTTAGATAAAAATGTGTTTATAAAATCCCCTCTATACAGGTTTCAATTCACTCCCAGCATGGATGAAAATAACAAAGTGAAGTATTATGAAAATGAAAACATAGTAATTCTTAAGTATGACAATTACAGGTTCGAAAAAGTGAATTGACGAAATTCCGAAAAACTTCCACCCTGAATTTATTTACGCACAAACACAATAATCTTTTGCATTTCAGCGTATTAGTACACATCCGTAACTTGTTTTTATCGAACAGTATTATAGACAAGTTCTGGTAAAGTGAGAATAAATTCAACGCCTATTGTTCGTTACACTACACATTAAGTATTTTTTTTGTACAACTTAAATTTTTATCCATTCTTTAAATAGTGTAACATGAGCCTTGCAGTAATTCTTCAAAGTACCCAAACCTTTCAAAGCCTGGAACCGATGGATACAACCACGGTTACACCAGTTGATGACAAATTACTACTCATAGAATTACTCATGAAAGGCGGGCCGGTTATGATCCCCATCGCCATCCTGTTATTAGTAAGTATCTATATCTGGATTTATAAATTTTTAGTAATAAATAAATCTTCGAGGGTTGATGATAGGATGATCCCATCTATCAAAGACCAACTTACCATGGGAAACCTCGCAGCTGCAGAATCTTATGCCCGGAACATGAATACTTCGCAAGCGAGAGTTATTGAATCAGGGCTTGGAACACTGGGAAGGAGCATGCGGGAAATAGAATCTAATCTTGAAACATCCAGTAACATTGAGATCATGGAGATGGAAAAACATCTTGGTTACTTAGGGATCATTGCAGGTATAGCTCCCATGCTTGGCTTCATCGGTACCATTGCGGGTGTTATTAATATATTTTATGACATATCAGTTTCCAATGATATTTCAATCAGCATTATTTCATCCGGATTGTATGAAAAAATGGTAACCAGCGGTTTCGGGTTATTAACCGGTATTATTGCTTATGGTGGCTATCACTTGCTGAATATGAAGATTGACAGGTTTGCGCTCAAATTGCAAAAGACTGCTTTTGATTTTATCAGGATCATAAATAAAGCCGAGTAAATGAGAGTAGGTAGAAAAAGGCATTTTGAAGCGGAAGTGTTTTCTGCATCCATGAATGACATTATGTTTTTTCTCATGTTGTTTTTTCTCATCATTTCTACTCTTGCAAATCCCAATGTGATAAAAGTTTTATTACCGAAAGCAGACAGCACAGATACTTACAGCAAACAAGATGTAACTCTGACTATCACAGGTGATAAACAATATTACCTGGATAAAGAGTTAGTACCTTATGAGGAACTGGAACAAGCCATTGTAAAAGCAACTGCTGGAAGCGAAGAGAAAGTGATTGTATTAAGAGCTGACGCTACTTTAACAATCCAGGATCTTGTGGATGTATTACAGATGGGCTCTAAAAATAAAGTGCGTATAGTCATGAGCACATCAAAATCCGGGAATTAGTAGTTTTACTCATATAGCAAGTTGAAATGCCGGAAATCATTTTCGGCATTTTTGTTTTAAAACACAAGAAGTATTTTTTCCTACTTTTGATTTATGCTTTTCGAAACATTGCCACTTGCTGAAAGATTGCGCCCGAAAAATTTAGACGACTTTATCGGGCAGCAACACCTGGTTGGTGAAGGGCAGGTGTTGCGTAAAATGATAGAAAGCCGGAAGATACTTTCCATGATCTTCTGGGGCCCACCAGGTGTTGGAAAAACAACGCTTGCAAACATTCTTGCCAATGCAGCAAAACTTCCTTTTTTTTCTCTCAGTGCTGTTTCTTCCGGAGTGAAAGATGTTCGGGAAATTATTGACAAAGCCTCAAGAAGCGGAAGAATTGTTCTGTTCATTGACGAGATACATCGTTTCAATAAAGCCCAACAAGATTCTTTGCTTGGAGCAGTGGAAAAGGGAATGATCGTTCTTATCGGCGCAACTACCGAGAACCCATCTTTCGAAGTTATATCAGCATTACTTTCCCGCTGCCAGGTTTATGTGTTGAAAGAATTTATAAAACAGGATCTACAGCAACTCATTCACAAAGCCATCACAGAGGATGAATATTTGAATAAAAGAGAAATTAATGTGAAGGAAGAAGAAGCGTTACTCAGACTAAGCGGCGGCGATGCGAGAAAATTATTAAACCTGCTTGAGCTCATTTATGAATCTGTTCCAAAAAATGAAATTGAAATCACTGACGCACTAGTTACACAGCTTGCCCAGAAAAAAACTGCCCTGTATGATAAAGATGGTGAACAGCATTATGATATTATTTCAGCATTTATAAAAAGTATGCGGGGCAGCGATCCGAATGCATCACTGTACTATCTAGCAAGAATGATAGAAGGGGGAGAAGACCCGAAATTTATTGCCAGGAGAATGCTCATTCTTGCCAGCGAAGATATTGGCAATGCAAATCCGAATGCCCTTGTGCTTGCAACAAGTTGTTTTCATGCAGTAACGATGCTGGGTTACCCTGAATGTAGCTTGGTGCTGGCCCAAACTGTTGTGTACCTTGCTTCTTCAGTTAAAAGCAATGCAAGTTATGCAGCATTAATGCAGGCATTGAATATTGTAAAAGAGCATGGTGACCTTCCTGTTCCTCTTGCCATCCGTAATGCACCGACTACATTGATGAAAGAGCTTGACTACGGGAAAGATTATCAGTATGCGCATGAATACGAAGGAAATTTCATTAACATGGAGTTTTTGCCTGATGAAATTAAAGGCTCAAAGTTTTATGAACCGGGAAGTAATCTAAGGGAAGAAGAGATGCGCAAGTACCTCAGAGAAAAATGGGGAAAGAAGTATGACTATTAAAGTCATACCTCTTGTTATTTTATTTTTCAGCTTCGACGTAACTATGGGTACGCATAGAAGTTGCTTCCGTTGTAAGTTCCGTTGAGAAACAAAATTGTAAAGTTTTAGAAACTTCACCGTCAGGATAAACATGTTGAAGTTTCACTTCAAAATAAGAGCCGGAATCAAGATTGTTTAAATACACAGTTTCTGCTGAAGCCTGGCGTATAATTGTATTTTCACCTGTAAGAATATTTGTACAAGTTATAATATCATACTTTGCTTTTGTATTTGTACCAAGGTGAACTAAAGCTTTTGTTCCACTGATACTTACAGATTCAACCCGGGGTGCAGGGTGATTGATATCATATTCTGATAAAGCGTTCTTGTTTTTTTGTGCATACAACCCATTGTATGAAAACAGGAAGATGAGACTGAGAAGGGATGCGTTCAATAATTTTTTCATGTGTTTTGTTTTTACAGTGATTTAATACTGCAAAAGTATTTTGAAGATAAATACTGCGCAATCGCCAATTGTGGTGAATCTGAAATGAAAAACCTCCGGGTTTAAGGCTCCCGGAGGTTTGGTTTCATGTAACTCACCTCTGAATCACCATCAGTTTTGTATCCATCACTTTACCATCCACCAGCAAAGTGTAACTGTACGTTCCGGCTGCAAGTTGGCTGGCTTCTATTTCTAAAACTCCTGTGCCGAGTTTTACATCAGCAAGAAATAAACTCTGCCCGTTTGAGTTTGCAATTTTTATTTGTGCTGATGTTGATGTTAGCGGAACAAAATAATTGATGTTTGTTTTTCCTGTGAAGGGGTTGGGGATGTTTTGAGCGAGCGTCGGGAGTTCGTTAGCTACATCAGCTTGTTCTAATGTTACTTTTGTTGTGCTGATTTCCTGTGCTGTTGTTTCATCGCTCAACACAATGCCTTGTTTTGTGATGAGTTTTTCGAGTTTGGAAATGCGTTTTTCAAAATCAGAGTTTTCTTGTTTTAGATTTTCGTTTTCCTCACTCAACTCCTGAATGGCTTTCACCATCGGCACTACAAAACTGCTGTAGCGCAGGCCCATGATGTCCCCACTTTTATCAACTCCCGAAAAATCATAGTTTATTTTTTTTGCTGCTGCGTCAACATCCTGTGCAAGAAATCCTGTGAACTGAATTTTTTCAATGTCGTACATGCCGTCTTGTTTTTCGCCGACATAAATTCCCT
>JBJXHH010000177.1:0-3603 GCA_046160675.1 Chitinophagales bacterium | reverse complement strand
TGTTCATCGGCATGGTAGCCTGTCCTCCGGTAGCTAGTTTATTGAATAAAGTATCCGCTTCCTCTTTACTTGTTGTATTTAAAGAAATGGAAAAGTTATTTCCTTGTTTGTAATCTTTCGCCCATTCACCGCCTGTGTCGCTGCCCATCAGCGCCGTTTCTCTACTCAGGCGCAGAGACACATGCATGATCTTTTCTCCGTCTTCAGGGCTCATTTTTGCTCCCTCTTCACCTGCAGGCATTTCATTAAAACGGCCTAAATAATCAAAGTCTCCTCCGAACACCGATCTATAAAAGTTAAATGCTTCTTCGCAGTTTCCATTAAAGGTGAGGTAAACGTTTGCTATAGCCATAGTTGTTTTTTTTACGAAGATAAATGGAATATGCTAAATGATTTGGAAGCAACAATAAAAAAATATTTAACAACACACCCGATAGATGGTGAGTTTATTTTATGTATTGAAAGTTATGAAATAGCCAGCACTAAAAATGCGATCATCATCAGCACAACTATAACAGACTTGATGTAAAAAACTTTTTTTTCTGATAATTCCTGATCCATCATATGCGTTCAGTTTATATGCAATTGAACGCAAGATCATGCCGGATGTTAGAGAAAAATTGTAGTTCTTTTGTAAAATATCAGGATGCGAAGAATATCCGTTCAATCGTCCAATATCCTGCAACCAGCCCTATCATGAGCGAAACCGGAACCACTACCTTCCCCCTGTACCATTGATTCCTGGCAAACGGGCGGCTCACTAAAAAATACATAAGCAGAATGATTGCCAGTTGACCAAGTTCCACTCCTATATTAAAACTCAGAAGGGCTGTGGCAAAAGCATACTCTGGCATGCCCAGGTCTGATAAGGCTCCCGCAAACCCCATCCCATGTACAAGACCGAAAAGAAACACCATTACCAATCGCCAGGGTTTTACTTTGGTGGAAAAAATATTTTCCATCGCAAGAAATAAAATACTCAATGCAATGATCGGCTCAACAATATTTCCCGGCGGAGTGATGACCCCGTACATCGCAAGCCCGAGTGTAATGGTATGTGCAACGGTGAACATCGTAGCCTGCATGATGATTTGCCTGATACTGGTATTCAGAAAAAATACACAAAGAATAAACAGGATATGATCTAAGCCCAGCGGTAGGATATGTTTAAATCCTTCTAAGAGGTAATTTCCGAAAACTTCGCTGCTGCTCATTTTGTCAAGTGTGTAATTGATGGTGTGAGCAAACATTGCTGATGAAAAGAACATCAGCAATGTACATGTTGTTATAACTTTTTTCATGGAAGCTAATTATTGGATCAGTGGATCAATATAAGTTGAAATGCTTTTAGCTTCTGCCATCAGTTCGTTTCCCTTTGCTGTATCGCCGGATTTTGTGTAGATCAAACCGGCCTTGTACAAAGTATTTGCATTCTTCACATTAGTGGCAAGCATTTTATCAGCATGCATTTTTGCATTCGTATAATCGCCTTTCAGGTAAAATACCCATGCGATGAGTTCATTAGCGTCAATATTTTCAGGACGCATGGCCAGATCTATTTGTGCTAACTCAAGCGCTTCATCAAGGTTGCCAGCTTTCATATGTGCCATTGCCAGTTCCCGAGCCCCGTTGTGTTTCACTTTTGCTTCTTCTTTGTTTTGTTCTTTCTCAGCCTGTTCAAGAAGTTTGTATACGTCTTCATAAATCTCTTCGGCTTTTTCAGTATCACCTTTCAACAAATAGCAATCGGCCATGAAAGTGATGAAAGAAGATTCACTTATTATTTGTATAGCATTTTCACAATGCTGAATAGCTGCATCATAATTCTTTTTTGCTTTTTCAATTTTCGCAAGGCCCATTTCAGCATAAACATAACCGGGCCTCATTGTAAGAGATTCTTTGTAAAGCAACTCAGCAGTATCTAAAGCGCCAATATTCATAAACAAGTCGCCGAGTGTTACCCTTGCCCATTCTGTGTTTTCGGCCCCGGGAAGTCCGGCACCCACTGCATAGGTCATAGCTTCGATGGCGCCCCTGTTGTCCCCGTTTATCTGCCTGAGATAAGAAACCCTTGAATAAGAACGAATATCTGGTTTCAGGTTTATCATGCTATCGCACATTTTTACAGCAGCATCATATTTTCCTAATTCAACATAAGCATCCACCATCGCACCCATTAACCCTGAGTTCCGGTTGCTTATCTGTGCTGCCTGTTTTGCAACGTCATAAGCTTGTTGAAACTGGTGCATGCTGAGTAATACTGCGGCTTTATAATTCAATGCTTCAAACTCAAATTGTTTGTTGTTTTGTTTTGCATCAATTATATGATCCAACATTTGCATTGCTGATTCATTATAGTAGCCGATGTTTCCTGTAATTCTTCCTTCAGTGATAAAAACTGTTGCAAGCTCAAGATAACTTTTATAATCCTGCGGATTGTTTTTTAATGCAATAAGGCAGTTATCATAAATTGTTTTTATCCTGTCAGATTCTTCGTCCGAACCGAACTCAGCCGTTCGTTCTATTAAAAGCGGGATAGCAGAAGAATTTGTTCGTTGAGTGTTTGTTGCATTGCTGTTATTGCAGGCTTGTAAAAACAAAGCTCCTACTATAAATAATGCTGGGATAAGATTGGTAAAGAATTTCTTTTTCATTGCCCTTAAGTGTTTAGTTTCGGGATAATATACGAGGGCAAAACCAGCTTGGATTTGAAGAGTTTTAATTTTAAAGGGGGAGGAGTTTAAATACTTGGCTTTAGGCTTACAAAGTATTGTTATTCAGTAACATACACAGTATCGTAAGTAACCCCGTAGCCACACCATACGCCCAGGGCTCCATCGGAAATATTTGTTTGAACGATGGTGGCTGAGGCAAAAGGCCCGTCAGTTCCGGAGTCAAATTCCAGGGTTCTGAAGAAATCATAACTCGCCCGGTCAATAGTACACCATTTTAAAACAATGGTATCACCGGTAAAGAAATACCCTGAAGTTGCCGGGTCAAAATCTTCGGTAGGGGCACTACCTCTCGCCATATTAAAATCAAAGGTATTTCCATTGAAAAAAAGGTCATCAGCCACTGAAGAGAATGGTGGATAAAAGGCCTCGGAATTTCTTTTTGTTAAATACCTGTAATGATTTCCCAATGTATCAGGATCAGTAAGAGTTCCATAGAGAATGTAAAGAGAATCTGTATCGGGGTCGGGTTGGTTTTTTACAAACACAGAATCCAGGTAACTCAACTCAGGCACTTTTGTACTCGAAGTATAAGTTTTACCGTCATAGGTGATTGTGAGTGAATAAATTTTTCCGGGTACACCAATTATACTTGGAGCGCCTGTAAAAATGTTTGGGTCAGTGTACAAACAAACATCAACAGGGAAGCTTCCCGTACTGTCAAGTTCTAAACCAAGATAAGCGACAACAAAAGGGATCAATGCTTCATCTATTTCACTCAAACAAAATTCAGCAAGAGTAACTGTAGTGATGCCATCACTTACAATCACTTCTGCATCATGTGCATAGTAATTATCCAACTCATTAAAATTTATTTCTCCGTAAAACGGAACTGTTTGTGTAAGAGAAATGAAAGGAGGCAGCCCGCTTT
>JBJXHH010000176.1:0-4196 GCA_046160675.1 Chitinophagales bacterium | reverse complement strand
ATAGATGAATTTTATGCTGACCTTACAGGCATGGATACTTTTTTTGGTTCGCTGAAATTAAGTATTGAGCTGAGGGAGAGAATAAAAAAGGAAACAGGTTTACCCATTTCTTTCGGGTTGAGTTCAGGAAAAATCATTTCAAAAATTGCGACAGGCGAAGCAAAACCTGATGGTTATAAATATGTGGAACACGGAAAAGAAAAACAATTTCTTGCTCCACTGAAGCTGAACAAGATTCCCGGTGTAGGCGAAAAATCATTTCCGAAACTCCAGGAAGCCGGTTTTGAATATATTCACCAGGTACAGAATACTGACATTGCTACTTTAGAAGAAATTCTTGGCAAGTATGGCATTGACCTTTGGTATACATGCCAAGGCATTGATGAATCGCTTGTGATTGCTCACTCGGACAGGAAATCTATAAGTTGCGAAAACACTTTCAGTGAAGACACAAATGATATTGAATTTCTTCAAACCTATATTGTAGGCATGGTGGAACAACTTGCGCATTCACTGCGTAAAGAAAATTTTCTTACAAGTTGTGTTGCTGTAAAGATCCGATACACCGGCTTTGAAACACATACCCAGCAAATGAAAATAGAATTCACTAATGCTGATCATGTTATCATCCCTAAGTTGAAAGAGTTATTTGAAAAATCCTTTGATAAAAACAGAAAGGTTCGTTTGATAGGTGTCAGGTTGAGCAACTTGATACACGGGCAACATCAGATTGATATGTTTGATGATACAGAACAACACCTGAAACTATATGCCGCATTAGACAAGATCAATAAAAAATTCGGCGGCAAAACAGTTACTCGTGCAAAAACAATGGAAATACGGGAACGAGGATTCAATCCTTTTAACGGGATGGTGAGTGAGTAGGAGTTGAATGTTCAGGGTTTTTGGTTTGGGATTTAGAAATTAAATTATAAGATAACAAGTTAGCAATAAAACAAAAACTCCGTAAAAAATTACGGAGTTTTTGTTTTATTAAAGAATTTATTACTGTACAATTATCTCTTTCACAATTATTGTTTCACCGGTAATAAAACTGATATAATAGATTCCTTTCGGCATGCTTGTAAAATTAAAAACAGCCGAAACAGCAGAACCTTCATTCGTAATATTTCCAGACTGAAGAATTCGACCGTGTAAATCTTTTACTTCCATCAGTACTTCACTTTGGCCCGCAAGTGCATCGAGGGTTATGAAAAGTTCGCCTTCTGTCGGGTTCGGGTAAACATTTATATCATCCGTTGTTATATCCCCAATTTTGCAAGTATTTATTACTTCTTTCTGATTTGAACGTTTTGAACAACCGTTTGATGAGGTAACCTTTACAGTGTATGAACCAGGCACAGATGCATTAAACATGTGTTCAATGGCCCCATCAATAGGGACACCATTAAAATACCATTGATAAGCAACTATATCATCAGTACTATGCGCTTCAAGATCAACACAGAATTCATGCTCAGCATGCCCTTCCTCGTCAGTATGTTCACATTCCTGCCCGCATATATCAAACCCGTCTTCTGAACGAATACAAATTCTTGGAGCAGGTAAAATGCTTATGTTTATTGCAGCAGAAGTGGATGAGCAGCCACCTTCATTTACAATAGTTACTGTATAACAACCATCCATTTTCGTTGTGAGTGAGGACCCATTGCCATTCACAACAGGTACTCCATTCCTGTACCACTGGTAAGTTAACCCATCCCCATCATTAGCATATAAGGTAACCCATGTTTTTGGGCAAATTTCAATGTTACCTGTGGGATTTGTTGTGGCATCAGGATATTCATATACGGTAACTGTTTCAGAAGCTTCATCTGAACAGGCTGTTTCAGGGCAAACAAGGTAAGAGCCTGCTGTCGTTCCGTCAACAAAGTTTTCATTTATGGCTGATAAAACTTCATTGACTTCATCAGCTGTAAAATCACTTGCGCATCCACCTAATATTTTGTTTCCTTCTTCTAAAACATCACCAACGGTCCACCCGGCGAATGTCCCTGAACCGACAATAAGATTAGCAAGATGTGTATCAGATGCGCTGAAATCATCAATAGCATAATCAAACCCTACAGAAATAGCTAAGGCAAGAACCTGACCTGCCAACACAGTAATATTATCTGAGCCGGGATCAGTATAACTTGCTGTTAACGCTTCCGCAGTTGAACCCTGTGGCAGAAAGGCAGTTACGGCTGCTGCACTGGTAAGTGTAATAGTATAATCGCAACCAATTTGGATACCGCCGGGAAAAGCTTCATCAAAATGATCATGCAAATAAGCCCCGGGGTTACCGCCGCTTGGGTTTGCACCCCATCCACCCTGGGTTTGCGTACGGAACTGGCCTGCTTCAATAGTACATGCATCGCCTCCGCCATCGCAGGAAGATACAGTTACTGAATAGGTTCCTGAGGCATCAATAGTAATAGATTGTGAGGTTTCACCCGTGCTCCAGAGGTAACAATACCCATCAGGGTTTGCGGTTAAAATAACAGACCCACCTTCACAAAATTGAAGAGTTCCGCTTGAGGTAATAGATGCTTCTATTGGGCATAAGGATTGGGCTTTTGCAAATACTTCGCAAAAACAGAAAGCCAGCAATATAAAAATACTACGGGCATGTGTGCTTAAAGTTTGTTTCATAAAAAATAATTAAGTTTTTAATAAATCAGGTTCACTAATTATCTTCAAATATAAACTTTTCAAAAATTAAATCATAGGGTGGCAACAAATTTTGAGAACCCGGCTTATATCAATAAAAGTAAGTATCTGTAATGTGACTTTTTATCCCATTAAATAAGTAACTTCTATATTCTCTAAAGCAGAAGTGACAGTGTTTATCATGGTTTACCATGATTGTAAGGCTGTGAAAAGTTTGTTTTATTTTATACAAAATACTAAGCTGACCTTATGTAAATGTATCTTTTACATCATATCATACATTTATCCTTATGTTGGGTCGAAAAGACATGGTTTAGAAATATGATTATATCATTTTTTAAAAAAAAATATTATTAGTACCATTTGAATATTTTTCAATAAAATCCTACACTTGTGATCTAAAACTGGAGCAGTAACCAGTAAAAAAACGGGAGTAACTGAAAATCCATAAGAGTAAGAACAACCTAAAATTTATGTATGTATGGAAATTCAAATTAACATGTTAGCAGTACTTGTGGCAATGATTGCAAATTTCATCATTGGATTCATTTGGTACACACCTCTCTTTGGAAAAGCCTGGGCAAAAGAACTTGGCTTTGACTTGAGTGTGAAACCCCCATCCTCAGTAATGATAAGGGGAATGCTGTTAAACCTTATAGGTAACTTCCTCATAGCTTGGGTACTGGCGCATAACATTGGTGCATGGGGTTATGTTCCCGGGTATACTGAAGCCGGTAATTCTGCGAATGCAATGTCGGCAGCATTTTTCACTTGGCTGGGATTTTTTGTTCCAGTTGAACTAAGCGGTGTAGCCTGGGAAAAAAGATCATGGAAACTCTTTTTCATAAATGTAGGCTATCATTTGGTAGCGCTCATGGTGGTATCTTTTATCCTGGTGTTCTGGACGAAATAATGCCATTTTAAAAGTATGAAGCCATCCTGTTTTTAAGCAGGATGGCTTCTTTATGTTTATAGAGTTTATTCATTTTAGGTAAAAAACTTATATAAGTAAGTTGAAACTCTTCAGCCTACTAGTTTTTATTACTCTTTCGGAGAAGATATAAACTTATGCCCTGCTAAGCTGTAATTTGCGGCAATTTTTATCAGAGTATTTAGTTTTGCAGATGGTGTTTAATAAAAGACAGAAGATATCTTAATATGTACAAACTAATAAGAACGGACTCGGGCAATGCAGACTTTCAAAGACTCGTTTCAGAACTTGACAGAGACCTTGCAATCCGAGACGGAGACAATCACCCTTTTTTTGCTCAGTTCAATTTAATTGGTGCAATTAAACATGCGGTAATAGCTTATGAGGAAACAATTGCGGTTGGTTGTGGCGCCATGAAAGAATACGAAAAGTATATAATGGAAATAAAACGAATGTATGTTCCGTTAGAAAAAAGAGGGCGGGGAATTGCCTCAACTGTATTGAAAGAATTAGAGAATTGGGCAAAGGAGTTAGGATACCAAAAGTGTATTTTGGAAACAGGCGAAAAACAGCCTGAAGCCATCCAATTGTA
>JBJXHH010000175.1:0-4538 GCA_046160675.1 Chitinophagales bacterium | reverse complement strand
AATTTCAAAATCAGTTTTTTGCAGTTTATGCAAATACCCGGTGTAAGGGGCACGGGCAAAAAACAAAATTTCTGAAACACTCAAAACCTGCACTGCTTCTGCCCTACCAGGTAAGACTATACTGATTATTCTGGCCAACTCCTGAGCTGAAAAGGAAACAATATCTTTTCCGGCTATGAAAACTTTTCCGGCTAGGGGCGATTGTAAGTTACATAATGTACGCAACAACGTTGATTTGCCCGTTCCATTCATGCCTATAACTGCAGCGATCTGGTTTTGTGAAACTGAAAAGTTTATCTTCTCAAACAAAGGCGCCGATATATAACCAATGGAAAGATTATGCACTTGTAAAATATTTTTTTCTGCTCCTTCCATCAAAAATAATTTTTCATTCGTTGGTTTTTCCACAATATATAGATAACAAATGGCGCTCCCATACATGAGGTAATTGCATTAAATGGTAACACTCCCCCACTGCCGGGTGTTTGAGAAATGACATCACAAAATAAAGTGATGCTTATACCCGTCAGTATGCTGCCGGGAAACAGAACAAAATGATCGTTTGACTTTAACAACATTCTTGCAAGATGAGGAACTGCAATACCGATGAACGCAATGGGGCCGCAAAATGCAGTGATGCTCCCTGTGAGAATTGCTGTAATACCGATGAGAGTGTATTTTATTTGCTCCGTTCGAACGCCCAGGTTTTTAGCATAATTTTCACCAAGCAAAAGAATGTTGAGTTGTTTTGCAAAAAAAATCGAAACGATCACCCCGGAAATTATAATCGGGATGAGAATGAACAACTGGCTCCAGGTTACACCTCCCAGGCTACCGAAAGTCCAGAGGATAAATAATTTCAAAGCTCCTTTTTCGCTATAGTACTGAAGTATGCCAACAACCGCACTGATGGCCATACCGAACATGATACCAAAGATGAGTAGTGTTACAGTGTCCTTTACTTTCCATGCTACCGACAAAATAATGAATAAGATAAAAGCCGCCCCAAGTATGGCTGCAAAAATGATGGAGATGCTGTTAAAAACAGTAACTCCGAAAATGCTTCCTGCGCTTAACATCACTATAGCAACAAAAAGACTGGAACCTGCTGAAACCCCCAGTATATCAGGGCCTGCCACAGGGTTACGAAAAAATGTCTGCATAAGTAATCCGGCAACGGGTAGTGCTGCTCCGACCAGAACAGCAGTGATAGCCCTTGGCAAGCGGGTCTGCAAAATTATGATAGAGGTAGTATCATCTTTACTTGTCTTATTGAAAAGAATTGCTAAAATTTCAGAAAAAGAAATTCTTACCGATCCTATGAAAATATCCATGAGAAAAAAACATAAAACGATCACACCGAGTAATAAAAAGACAATGCTATGTTTCCTCTTTTTCAATGCAGTTGTTTATAGTAAACAAACTCATGCTCCGTCATGAGTTCAGGATGAAATATTTTTACAAGATCTTTTAATATAAGTTGAGGCGACACCGTTCCACTTTCCCAGTAGTCATTTCCTCCAGCTGCATTTACCCGGTTATTGTTGTTAAAAACATTTCCATTTTGGAAAGCAGAAAACAATGTATATCTCTTATCAGAAGATTGAATATCCTGCAGCTTTTCAGCAGCCCCAGCATGCAACCAATAGTCAGCATCTTTAGCTTTAGCAAATACTTCTTCCAGTGCTACGGGGTAGTTACCGGTTTTTTCATCTTCCTGCCATACATAATCAGCACCTGCATCGAGCAAATAGTTTGCAGCGAAACTCCTACCACCGGGTATCGTCCATTCTCCCTTAAATGCCATCCCTGTAAAGACTTTTGGCTTATCATCAACTGAGGCTACTTTGTTTTTCACAACATTATATTCTGTTCGGATGGAATCAAAAATTACATTCGCCAATTCACTTGCATCAAAAAAAGCTGCTACAAACTTTATCCATTCCGCCTGCCCGAGCGGTGTGGTTTCTAAATATTCATTATTTAGAACCGGCGATAGGTGAAGACTTTGTAATTTATCAAACTGATCATACGATGGGTCGCCCATGTTATACGCCATGATGATAGAAGACCGGAGTGAAACAAGTAACTCAGTATTTAATGCGCCCTCATTCCCCATCTCTTTGATCTTTCCATCAGAAATTAATTGCTGGAGTTGCTCATTAAAAATATATTTTGTTCCGCTGCCGGCAACAATTTTACTCTCAAGATGCAAAGCCTGAAGAAAACCAATATGTGTGGTTGAAAGACAGGCAATAGTTTCAACAGGCACTTTGATATTCATTACGCCTCCAGGATTCTCAGGTAACTGGTCTTTATATAACCTGTACTTTTGCAAGATGACTGATGTATCAATCGGGTTTCTGATAATAAGCTCAGTATAAGCATCATATTTAGTAATTGAAAAACCTTTTGCATACTCAACTGTTTCAGGAATCCCCGAGTTTACTATTTGATCCCTATTTTGATGCCTGCATGATGGCAATATCATGCAGGCAAACCATGTAAGAATAAGTAAGGAACGCATAAAAATATTGCGTTACAATTTCGAGATCAATTGTGTGGTTATTGACTCGCCAGTTGCTATAGTTACAAAATAATTTCCCGGAGCATAACCTTGCAGGTCAAGTTGTAACTCTTTTGCGGCAATGTCTGTTACTTCTATTATTATTTTTCCATGTATATCGCTGATTCGGAAAGCTTGCATATAATCTTCAGCTTTTATATTCATGAAATCCGAAGTTGGATTCGGATATATATTTATTTCAAAGTTTTGCACATCCAATATGCCGGTAGCAGTTCGAACATCGAACACAAAGTTTCCGGGAGAAACTCCTGCGTCAAAATTTTTCAGTTCGTTTCCTGAAAGATCATATACATGAATTTTTCCATAACTGAAATAATCTGTTTCAGATGTATACAACAAATCATGTATTTCATCGAATGCAAGGGCATAAAAACTTGTTTCGAATTCTTTCACTCCAATAATGTCGGAAGTAAAAGGTTCATACTTTGTAACTGAAGTACCAAACAATTCCTGGTAATAAATATTTCCATTAAAGTAAACTGAAGTTCCGCATCCAGCAGAAATATTGAGCAGGTTTTGTGTAGAAAGTTCGGTTGTGCCGAGTTTATATGCTGAAACAGAGCTGCCGGTGTAATCCTTATTGTTGAGTGTGAAAATGGTTTCACCGTCAAACATAATATTGTCGGGATTTATTGCTTCCGGGCCAAGATCAATGGTTTCAATCATTTGCTGGGCCGCAAGATCCACTTGAGCGATCATACCTACTTCACTGCCAAAATTAAATCCGTTATTTACCGCAACATAAGCAATCCCTTCATGAATAAGCACTCCTTCAGTTGTATAATTAAGTTCATCAGAAGGAATTTCAAAAACAAATTCAAGTGTATTCCTGTCATATACCTGAATATAAGAATCGAGCGAAACAAGATATTCTCCACGGGTAACAACTATATAATTTTCGTCAACAGCAATTTTTCTGATACCCTGAACTTCAATGCTCGCAAGCAATTCATCAGTAAACAGGTCATACTTTAGCAAGAACTTATCTGCTGCAACAAAGTATACATCTCCTGAAATCTTTATATCACTTGCAAACCTGGCGTCGCTTACTTCATTCAGCATTTCATATATTTCAGTTTCCGGGTAATAGGCGGCTACAGTAACCGGGGTAATGATCTCATTAGTGAAATAATCAAAATACCCTTCGTTAAGAATGAGAACCCGATGAACGGATGTTTGCGCAAATACTGATACTGCAATTAATACTAATAGAATGGTGTAAAAGAAATTTTTCATCGCTTTGTTTTTAATGTTGAACAATACGGGCTAATCACTTGTGAATCGCCAAACATTGACAATCCGCAGTTAAAACTTTTGCCCCAAAAGTTTATCACTTGTGCAACAGCGGCAGGTCTTCTGGCTTTCCTCTTGCAACGCCTTCCCGTCAGGCTTTTGGCTTAACAGTGGCAAAGTAATGTTGCAAACTTTCAAGGATCACAGCAGTGGGGACTGCCCCGGAATTACACCGGGTTCCCTTTTCAGGTCAAATGCCAATTAAGCATTTGATCAACCACAGTTGCTGTCGCAAATGTATAAAAAATTATTTGTGAAAGATGTTACTCAATTATCAACCGGCCTGCATAAGTGTTCTTCTCTGTAACAACTTTTACAGTATACACACCGGCGGCAGCAGCAAAGCCTACTGGTTGGGTGACATTGCCTGCAGGAAAATATTTTCTTTCTAAATAAACCATAGCGCCCTGCACATCATGAATTGACAGAACACACTCACCTGATATTTCATGTATGAATGTAATACGGAAATTTCCCGCTGAAGGATTGGGGTACATGTTCAGGTACTTTATATTTTGTATATCATCAATAGCAATATCAATTGTATCTGCAGAGCAGGAATCAGAATCAAGATAATATCTTAAAATGAAAAATCCTTTAGATGAGTTTGTAGAATACTCATATCCGTCGCCTTCAAAATTTATCTCATCTCCTTCTG
>JBJXHH010000174.1:0-3567 GCA_046160675.1 Chitinophagales bacterium | reverse complement strand
TCTTTCCTTTGCTAATGATGATGATATGAAAGAACGATTGTTGGATTGGATCGATGGCGTAAAGGTTGAAATATTGTTCCCTTTTCTATCCTTATTCCATAGAATAATTTGCCTTTCACCAGGACTCTTCATTTCGCTAGAAGTTGCTTCTTTGTCGGTGTCAGAAAGGACTGCTGAATCATTGTACTGTTCCAAATCAATATCCGTCAAGTCTGTCTTCTGCATGACAAGATCAGGAACATTGTCTGAATGACTTTCTGTCACAGAGATTTGACCTTTTGTTCGTCGCATCGAAGATCGTCGTATCCGTACAATAATCCATAGAAACAAAACGAATATCATCAAGAATGCAATTGCCACGGTGCATAACATCAATTGTGATTCTGTTGTTGTTGCATCAAAATCTTGTATGACGGATGACATCCAATCGTGAATGTCATGGCGCAATCTTTGTTCATTGTTTTCTGTGTTGTTGGATAACGTACTTTCACCAGATTTGTCCGTTTCATTCTTGTTGTTGCTGTCCATGTCGACAAGATCTGGATGAACTTTTCTTGTTGGTGCTGCTGTTGACAATCCTTCATCATCGTACCATCCATCGCTAACAATCCCATCGTCAGTTATAACATCTATACGATTCACTTGTAATGTCTCGCATAATAAATTTTCATAATCAATAACATGAAAAAGCTTAAAAATGTAGCGAATGCTGCGCCGTTAATGCCTAAAGGAGGAATGAAAATAAAGTTTAGTAAAATGTTCGTAAAAGCGGCTGCAACAGTAGCTTTAACAACAGAAAAATCCTTTTTTCGTATGTATAATACATAATGAAATATCAAAGAAAAGTTAAATAACATTTCAGCAGCAACTAATACAATAAAAGAAGTAAGGTGTGATGTGTATGACTCCTTGTTAATTACATAAACAAGGATTGGATACATAATAATACCTAATAACACTGCAGAAAATAAAGTAAAGACTACAATACTCCTGGTAAATTTATTGAATGTTTCAAAATATAAGCTTTTGTTTTTCATAAAGGCATCAATAAGCAGAGGCGAAAAAATAATGATAGAAGTAGTATGTACAAAAATTTCTATCATGTTTGCCATGTTTGCATAGAAAGTATAGAGTCCCACCATTTCTTTTGAGTGGTAGTAATCAAGAAAATACCTGTCAGACAGTTCAATAATTTTAAAACAAATTGTTGCAAGGAAGTAAGTCAAGCTTACCCTAATACCTCGTTTTATCCAGACCCAGTCAATAGGAACCTCTTTTGTTGAATTAAAATGTAATTTGGATAGCATATAAACAGTTGCGATGAGGGCCAATGCCCCGCCTGCTATCCAGAAAGTGAGAGCAGTTTTTAGTGTCTTCAGATCATCAAACCCGATGAACCAAAGAGTAAGTAATACATATGTCCATGAGCCTGTGCGGAGGAACAAAATGATGTTCGCCCATACAGGTTTTGAGAACACTACAAAAGTTCTGTACGCTTCCTGGGCAAGGTGTTCAAATACAAGGATAATGTAAAAAAATGCCACCATCTTTTGATCAATGATGTTAAATACAAACAATAGATATAAAAGTGGAAACAGAACTATGTAACTAATAATATAGAAAACAAACTGGTCTCGCAGAAACCTGCTTCGTTCAGCAAGCGGGAACTCCAGAATGGTTCTTGATGAATACGTATAAAAATCCAACCCTACAAGGTATAAAGCAAGGGAGATGGATGTTGTAAAAATCCCCCATTCACCAACTTGCGCCTCCGTTAAATGTTTAGCAAGAAAAATAACAAGAAAAAACTTTCCTGCAAGCGTTAGTCCCCTGATGAGAAGATTTAAAGTAGTTGCTTTATTCCCCGCTAAAAACTTTTGGAGAAGATCTGTAAAACTTGGGGAAGAATTATTCGTCATGAGTATGAATTACAGTGCGTTGTATAAGTATGTGGCATGCACAAATTTACCTGTTTCTTTCACTTCTCATTTGCGAGAAATACACAATAAGTATAGCTGCAACAATTGCTGTGAAACCAAACGCATACATGGCACCCGTTTTATACCAGATAAAGCCTGCTATACTGCTTGCAAATAATGCTGCAATACTTTGCAGGGCAGTGTAAGCGCCAATGGCAGTGCCTATTTCAGTAGAAGGTGTAATATTGGTTATCCATGCTTTTGCTACTCCTTCTGTACAAGCTGCATAAATGCCGTAGCAAAAAAATAAAACTATAAAGTGTGTCTGGGTATTTGCAAATGAGAAACCTGTGTAAACGATTACAAAGAAGAGCAAACCAGTCAGAAAAATTTTTTTCATCCCGATTCTATCAGCAATAACTCCGGCAGGAAAAGCGACAAGGGCAAAAATAAGATTGTAAAAAATATAGATACCGATGATGGAAGGGTCATGCATCCCGGTTTCCTTCATTTTCAGTAATAACAAAACATCGCTACTGTTTACTAATGCAAATGCAAGCAGACCTGTTACTAATTTTTTATATTCAACTGGTGCAGTGGGGTAATACTTTAAGAAAGAATAAAAGCGAACAGGTTTTTTTTCAGAGGCAGGAAGTTTTTTTTCTTTCAGTAAAAGGGTAGCTATAACAGCTAATAGACCAGGAATGAATGCGATGATAAATAGTACTTTATACTTGCCCGGAAAATAATATAAAAATAGTAAGGCAATGGCTGGTCCGATTACAGCTCCCAGTGTATCCAACGCCCTGTGAAAACCGAACACCTTAGCTTTGTCTGCTTTTGATGTTTCAAGAGATAACATGGCATCTCTTGGAGCTGTTCGAAGCCCTTTCCCAAACCTGTCAACAGTTCTTGAAAAGAAAATCCATAATGGAAAACTGAATGCAGCAAGAAGGGGTTTTGAGATGGCACTTAATGTATAGCCGATCTGAACAAAGGGTAACCGTTTGTTTTTTACATCAGATAATTGCCCGAAATAGCCTTTACTTAGGCCTGCAACACATTCTGCAACTCCTTCTAAAATCCCAATAAGTAAAACACTAAAACCTATACTCGTCAAAAAAACAGGCATGACAGGGTATAGCATTTCACTTGCCATGTCAGTGAATAAGCTTACAAAGCTTAGGATAATAATCGGTTTTGATATGTAGTGAAAGCGTTTCAGAAAATTTACAATATATGTTTTACTGATAATTATGTATGTATTTTAACCTGGGGTTCCTTTCTCAAATACACTTGCTATTTGCTGTTATTCATTTTTATCAAGTTTAATTTCCTCATCTCCTTTTTCGTATAACATCCATGTTATAATCAGCTGCAGCATTTCATCTGTTGTACGCATACTTTCCATTGGGTTTGCCCTGTCAATAATTACCCTCGGGGGATCGTAGGGATTGTTCGGATTGTCTGCAGTGTTATCGAAAGTTCCTTCTACCACTATTGTTGAACCAGCAGGAATTTTCACAGGATTTTTGAAAGTATAAAAGTACTGCCACCGAAAATTCCATTTCGGGATGTGAATCAAACGGATAGTATCATTTTGCGGAGTGAGTGCATAAGCAAAAAATTCTTTCCCAATAAGATGCAT
>JBJXHH010000173.1:0-51853 GCA_046160675.1 Chitinophagales bacterium | reverse complement strand
GGCACGACACACCGCTCGGCATGCGGGTATTGACGAAAGAGGATATCATTTCTATCATCAATTACCTGGTTGAACTGTCAAATGCAAAAGCAGAGATTGACGATATTGATCACCTGAGTAACAGAAGAGTAAGGACAGTAGGCGAACAGTTGTATGCTCAATTCGGTGTTGGGCTTGCAAGGATGGCAAGAACCATCCGTGAAAGGATGAACGTTAGAGATAATGAGGTGTTCACACCTATTGATTTGATCAATGCAAGAACACTTTCATCAGTTATCAATTCATTCTTCGGAACAAGCCAGCTGAGCCAATTTCTTGATCAGGTAAATCCACTTGCAGAAATTACTCATAAAAGAAGGATTTCAGCTTTAGGTCCGGGTGGTTTGAGCAGGGAAAGAGCAGGTTTCGAAGTACGGGACGTTCACTACTCACACTACGGAAGGCTGTGTACAATTGAAACACCTGAAGGACCAAACATTGGTTTGATTTCAACTTTATGTGTACATGCCAAGATCAATAAAATGGGTTTCATTGAAACACCATACAGGAAAGTTATAAATGGAAAAGTTGACTTAAAAGGTGCTGTTGAGTATTTAAATGCTGATGATGAAGATAGAAAAGTGATTGCCCAGGCCAATGCACCTTTAGATGAAAAAGGAAACTTTTTAATGGATAAGATCAAGTGTCGTGAAACTGGAGATTTTCCAGAGTATGAAGCGGACAAGATTGATTTCATGGATGTTGCCCCTAACCAGATCGTTGGTGTTTCAGCATCACTTATCCCATTCCTTGAACATGATGATGCAAACCGTGCCCTCATGGGTTCAAATATGCAGCGTCAGTCTGTACCGTTATTAAAACCGCAGGCACCAATTGTTGGAACAGGATTGGAGCAGAAAGTAGCAGAAGATTCAAAAATGCTTTTGAATGCCGAGGGATATGGGGTTGTTGAATATGTTGATGCAAATGAGATCATCATCCGTTATGAAAGATCTGATGAGCAGGCACAGGTAAGTTTTGAAGATAACCGCAAAGTGTATAAGTTGCGTAAATTCAAAAAAACAAACCAGAGCACTTGCATCAATATCAAACCGATTGTAAACAAAGGCGATAAAATTGTTCCGGGGCAGGTATTGTGTGAAGGATATGCTACTGAAGGTGGTGAACTTGCACTCGGTGTAAACCTGAAAGTGGCATTCATGCCATGGAAGGGCTACAATTTTGAAGATGCAATTGTAATTAATGAAAGAATAGTTCGAGAAGATATCTTCACCTCCATTCATATTGAAGAATATGAACTTGAAGTGAGAGATACAAAATTAGGTGAAGAAGAATTAACTGCTGACATTCCGAACGTTTCTGAAGAAGCAACAAAAGATCTTGATTCTAATGGTATAATCCGCATCGGAGCCGCAGTAAAAGAAGGCGACATTCTCATCGGGAAAATTACTCCCAAAGGAGAAACTGATCCTACACCTGAAGAAAAACTCTTAAGAGCAATCTTTGGTGATAAAGCCGGCGATGTAAAAGATGCATCATTAAAGGCCGCCCCATCAGTGGAAGGAACTGTTATTGACAAGAAATTATTTGCAAGAGCTAAAAAAGACAAGAACGCAAAAACAAGAGAAAAAATAGCTCTTGAAAAGCTGGATAAAGAACATGCAAAAATTCTTGGCGACTTGAAAGGGGTGTTAGTTGATAAGCTTAGTAGTTTATTGAAAGAAAAAAAATCAGGTGGTATCTTCAATACATTCCGAGAAGAGATCATCCCACCTAAAACCAAGTTCAACCTAAAAATGCTCGAAGGGTTAAACTATGACAACATAGAACCCCGAGGATGGACCGGTGAGCAGGAAACAGATGACCATGTGCGTATGACGCTTCACAACTATGGCATTAAAGTGAATGAAGAGCTGGGAAGGTACAAAAGGGAAAAGTTTAACATAAGCGTAGGGGATGAGTTGCCTACAGGTGTAATCAAACTGGCAAAAGTTTTCATTGCAAAAAAACGAAAACTTAAAGTAGGAGATAAACTTGCGGGTCGACATGGAAATAAAGGTATCGTTGCCAAAATTGTAAGAGCTGAAGACATGCCATTCCTTGAAGATGGGACTGCTGTTGACATAGTACTCAATCCACTTGGTGTACCAAGCCGTATGAACCTCGGGCAGATTTATGAAACTGTTCTGGGCTGGGCTGGAGAAAAGATGGGAGTGAAGTTCGCTACGCCGATTTTTGACGGAGCAACTTTGGAAGAAATAGCTGACCAGGTGAATAAAGCAGAATTACCACCGTTAGGTAAAACATATTTATATGATGGAGAAACTGGCGAACGTTTCCATCAGCCTGCCACTGTGGGGGTTATCTACATGATCAAACTCAATCACATGGTGGATGATAAAATGCATGCCCGTTCCATTGGACCATATTCACTCATTACACAGCAACCGTTGGGTGGTAAAGCTCAATTCGGAGGTCAGCGTTTTGGTGAGATGGAAGTATGGGCACTGGAAGCTTATGGAGCATCAAATATTTTACAGGAATTACTTACTGTAAAATCTGATGACATCATTGGCCGTGCAAAAACCTATGAATCAATAGTAAAAGGAGAGAATATGCCATTGCCGCAAATACCTGAATCATTTAATGTTTTGGTTCATGAATTACGGGGGCTTGCTCTTGACCTTAAGTTTGAATAACTAGTAATCAGTTCACTTTTAAAAATTAAAAGGAGAAACGATATATGCCTTTCAAAAAGGATATTAAAATCAAATCCGATTTCACAAAAATCACAATCGGTTTAGCTTCACCTGATTCGATTCTTGAAAGATCTTACGGAGAAGTGCTGAAACCTGAAACTATCAATTACAGAACATACAAACCTGAGCGAGATGGATTATTCTGCGAAAGGATTTTTGGCCCTGTAAAGGATTTTGAATGTTATTGCGGAAAGTACAAAAGGATCCGTTACAAAGGAATTGTATGTGACCGTTGCGGGGTAGAAGTAACTGAAAAGAAAGTGCGCAGAGAACGCATGGGCCATATTAAATTAGTAGTGCCTGTGGTGCATATCTGGTACTTTAAATCTTTACCAAACAAAATCGGATATTTACTCGGAGTAAGTTCTAAAAAACTTGAATCCATCATATATTATGAGAGATTCTGCGTTATCAACCCCGGTCCTGTTTCTGAAGGGATTATGATAAACGGTGAGTTGAAAAAATTTGATACCAATGATCTTATCACTGAAGAAGAATATCTTGATATCCTTGATAATCTTCCAAAAGAAAACCAGGCATTGGATGATAGCGACCCGAATAAGTTTATCGCTGACATGGGAGCACCTGCTGTTTTCACCATGTTGAACCGCATTAATCTTGATGACCTTTCAGCATCCTTACGTCACCAGGCTAACACCGAAACCTCTCAACAAAGAAAAGGCGAAGCATTAAAGAGGCTGAGTGTTGTTGAGAGTTTCAGGGAAGCGAACAATCATATTGAGAACCGTCCTGAATGGATGGTGATTCAATACCTTCCCGTTATCCCGCCGGAATTACGCCCCTTAGTGCCGTTAGATGGTGGCCGTTTTGCAAGTTCAGATTTGAATGATTTGTATCGCAGGGTAATTATTCGGAACAATCGTTTGAAGAGACTTATCGAGATTAAAGCTCCGGAAGTTATTTTAAGAAATGAAAAAAGGATGTTGCAGGAAGCAATAGACTCTTTGTTCGATAATTCAAGAAAATCAAATGCCGTAAAAGCTGAAGGTGGAAGGGCATTAAAGTCTTTGAGTGATGTGTTGAAAGGAAAACAAGGACGGTTCCGTCAGAATCTCCTTGGTAAGCGGGTAGATTATTCAGGCCGTTCGGTGATTGTAGTAGGCCCGGAATTAAAGCTCCAGGAATGTGGTTTGCCAAAAGACATGGCTGCAGAATTATTCAAGCCATTCATCATCCGCAAACTCATTGAAAGAGGTATAGTAAAAACTGTTAAGTCTGCTAAGAAATTAGTAGACAGGAAAGAACCCGTTATTTGGGATATTCTTGAAAACATTTTGAAAGGGCATCCTGTATTACTCAACCGTGCACCCACACTGCACAGGCTTTCCATACAAGCATTTCAGCCAAAACTCATTGAAGGAAAAGCAATTCAGCTACATCCTTTGGTTTGCTCTGCCTTTAACGCTGACTTTGACGGTGACCAGATGGCTGTGCATGTGCCGCTCAGTAACGGAGCAATATTAGAAGCTCAGCTACTCATGCTTTCAGCGCATAACATCCTGAATCCGCAAAGCGGAAATCCTATAACAGTTCCTTCCCAGGACATGGTATTAGGATTATATTATATCACCAAAGCGAAGAAAGGAACAAAAGAAAATCCTGTAAGGGGTGAAGGAAAAACTTTTTATTCATCAGAAGAAGTAGTTATTGCTTACAATGAAGGAAAAGTTGAATTACATGCGTCGATAAAATGCAGGGTGAAAATAAAAGAAGAAGAAAAAATTGAGTTTAAATTGATTGAAACTACTGTAGGAAGAGTGATCTTCAATGAAGTAGTTCCTGAGGATGCCGGTTTTGTAAATGCATTGCTAACAAAAAAAGCGATTGCAAAAGTTATTGGTGAGATCATTCGTACCACAGATGTTCCAAAGACTGCAAAATTTTTGGATGACATAAAAGATCTTGGTTTCCGCTGGGCATTCAAAGGTGGGTTGTCGTTTAACATTGGCGACCTTGTAGAAGTAGAACACAAGCAAAAATTAATTGATTCTGCCCAAACCGAAGTGGACGAAGTTATTTATAACTACATGAACGGGTTTATTACTCCTAATGAACGTTATAACCAGATCATTGACATCTGGAGTCGTTTGAATACAAGGCTAACAGGCGAACTTATTCATGCACTTACAACAGACAAACAGGGCTTTAACTCTGTGTTCATGATGTTAGATTCGGGTGCAAGAGGAAGTAAAGAACAAATTCGCCAGCTTGCCGCCATGCGGGGTTTGATGGCGAAACCCCGAAAATCAGGTTCAGGTGGTGGTGGAGAGATTATTGAAAATCCCATCCTTTCAAACCTTAAAGGCGGGTTATCAGTATTGGAATATTTCATCAGTACACACGGTGCAAGAAAGGGTTTGGCGGATACAGCATTAAAAACTGCGGATGCCGGATACTTAACCAGAAGGTTAGTAGATGTAGCACAGGATGTTGTTATTACAGAAGAGGATTGCGGAACTCTAAGAGGAATTCAGATATCTGCATTAAAAGATAATGAAGATATAGTTGAACCGTTGAGTGAAAGAATCATCGGCAGAACTAGTTTACATGATGTATACGACCCTATCACAGATGAACAATATCTGAAAGCAGGTGAGCTTATTAAAGCTGATATCGCCTTGAGAATTGATGAAACAGCGATTGAATCAATTGAAATTCGTTCAGTACTTACCTGCGAAAGCAAGAAAGGAGTTTGTGTAAAATGTTATGGAACGAACATGGCAACTAACCGCATAGCACAAAGAGGAGATGCGGTAGGAATTATTGCAGCTCAATCCATCGGTGAACCTGGAACACAGCTTACACTTCGAACATTCCATGTGGGGGGTACAGCAGGTTCTATTGACACTGAATCAAAATTGCTTGCAAAATTTGATGGGAAGATAGAGTTTGAAGGGTTGCGTTTTGTTGAAACAAAAAATGATGAAGGTAAAAAGGTGAAGATCGTTATCGGAAGAACAGGAGAAGTGAAAATTGCTGACCCTGCTTCCGGGAAGTTATTTATCAGTAATAACGTTCCTTATGGGTCAAATCTTTTAGTGCAGGAGGGTGATATTGTGAAGAAAGGTGAAGTACTTTGTTCATGGGATCCTTTTAATGCCGTAATCGTTTCTGAGCATGCAGGTATTGTTGACTATGATGCAATTATAGAGAACATAACTTTCAGGGAGGAAAGCGACGAACAAACCGGTCATAAAGAAAAAGTGATCATAGAAACAAGGGATAAAACGAAGATACCAACGATTATTTTGAGAGATAAGAAGGGAGTAGAAGTGAAGAGTTATAACCTGCCTGTAGGGGCTCATATTGTTCCTGAAAAAGGAGAAGATATGAGGCAAGGACAGATCATAGCGAAAATACCCAGAGCATTGGGTAAAGTACGAGACATCACAGGAGGTCTGCCTAGGGTTACAGAATTATTTGAAGCAAGAAACCCAAGCAATCCTGCTGTAGTTGCTGAAATTGATGGTGTAGTTACCTTCGGTAAAATAAAGCGAGGAAACAGAGAGATTGAGGTTGAATCAAGGGATGGTGAAAAGAGAAAATATCTTGTCCCGCTTTCAAAACAAATCCTTGTGCAGGAAAATGATTATACCTATGCAGGTATGACTTTAAGCGATGGAGCTATCACTCCATCCGACATCCTTGCCATCAAAGGTCCTTATGCGGTGCAAGAATATATTGTGAATGAAATCCAGGAAGTATATCGTCTGCAGGGTGTGAAAATCAATGATAAACACATTGAGACCATCGTTCGCCAGATGATGCGTAAGATGACAATTACTGAGGCTGGAGATACAAGATTCCTTGAAGGATCATTAGTTGATAAGATTGAATTCCTGGAAGAGAACGACAGGATTTTTGATAAGAAAGTGATCACAGAAGCAGGCGATTCAACTAAATATAAGGCTGGAGCGATAGTTACTTTAAGGCAAGTAAGGGAAGAAAACTCTCAGTTAAAGAGAGCCGATAAAAAACCGATGGAATACAGAGATGCCGTAACAGCAACGGCAACCCCTACTTTACAGGGTATTACAAAGAGTTCACTTGGAACCAGTAGTTGGATTAGTGCAGCATCATTCCAGGAAACTACCAAGGTGTTGAGTACTGCCGCAATAAATGCAAGAGTGGACGAGCTACAGGGTCTTAAAGAAAATGTGATTGTAGGGCATCAGATACCAGCAGGTACAGGGCAGCGCCAGTTCTTTGATTATGTGATAGGAAACAAAGAGGAATACGAAGAAATGATGAGCAAGAAGAAGAAACTGGTGGAGGTAGAAGATTAATTAAAAGATCAGATTAAAAAACCCTCCCGCACAGGAGGGTTTTTTTTATAGAGATTTTCGTAAAAAATTTACAGGATGAAAATTTTTAAGAAAGTTGCAGACTCAATATTTTTTCAACGATTCATAATCGGTGTAATCATTTTTGCGGCATTGTTGGTTGGTCTGGAAACCAATCAAAACCTGATGGAAAAATATGAAGGTGCGTTTCATTTACTTGACAGGTTGATCATATGGACTTTTTTAGCTGAAGCACTTATTAAAATCCTGTCTTTTGGAAGCAAACCACATCATTATTTTAAGGATCCCTGGAATGTTTTTGATTTCATTATAGTAACACTTTGCTTTCTTCCAATAAATGCCCAGTATATAGCTGTTGTTCGGTTAGTAAGAATATTGAGGGTGTTTCGACTGATATCCGTTATGCCCTCATTGAGATTGTTGACCGGGGCTTTATTGAAAAGTATACCTTCAATGGGGTCTGTTGGCTTACTGCTCTTTCTGTTATTTTATGTATTTGCTGTAATGGGTGTTTTTTTATTCGGGGAAAATGACCCGTTTCACTTTGGTTCTTTGCAGTCGGCATTTCTCACACTGTTTCAAACTGTTACTATGGAAGGTTGGGTAGATGTTTTCAGAATACAGTTTTATGGGAGTAATGCAGTTGAATATGATTTTCCCATTGATACTAGCCCGCAGAGTATAGCACAACCCACTGTTGCTGTTTTATATTTTATATTCTTTATACTCCTTGGAACTATGATTTTTTTGAATTTGTTTATCGGTGTAATTGTAAATGGAATGGATGAGATAAAAGCTGAAGTAAAGCAGGAAATAGATACAACACAGGAGACGATAATTACATTAGAAAAACAGGAACTCTCAGAAGTAGAACACCTGCAATTACAGATAAAAAACCTGGAGCAGAAGATAAATGACTTGATTGGGTATGTAAAGAAATAATATTTTATTTCTTTATTACTTGTCAAAACTTTAGGGAACCTGTTTTTCGTTTTTATAACAGGGATAGAAGCGATACCCCGCCGAAGGCTTATGGGGCTGGCTTTTAGGGCGGAGTTTAGCGGATAGACCGCAGGTGTTTTTTGAGGACTGTGAAGCTTATTGCTTCAAATACTCAAGAACATAATCTTTAAATTTGCATTAAATATTCAAGATGGAAACTTTGGAAAAAAACAAACTGATTGCGAAAGAACTAAAAACACTGGGCATTGATGAAATGAATTACGGTGTTTCTACCGGTGTTAACTGGATGAAAGGCGAAGGAAATAAAATTGAAAGTTATTCTCCCGTTGATGGGGAGTTAATAGCTTCCTGTAGTTCTGCTTCCAGAGATGAATATGAAGAAATAATTACAACTGCACAAGCAGCTTTTATTGAATGGAGAAAATGGCCTGCACCCAAGAGGGGAGAAGTAGTTCGGCAGATTGGTGAACAATTACGGCTGCATAAAAACGAATTAGGAAAATTAGTAAGTTATGAAATGGGAAAAAGCCTTCAGGAAGGCTTGGGCGAAGTACAGGAGATGATAGATATCTGCGACTTTGCTGTAGGGTTATCAAGGCAATTGTATGGATTAACTATGCATAGTGAACGGCCTTTACATAGAATGTATGAACAATGGCATCCACTTGGCATAGTAGGAATTATCTCCGCATTTAACTTCCCAGTAGCAGTGTGGAGCTGGAATGCTGCATTAAGTTTTGTATGCGGAGATGTGTGTGTGTGGAAACCTTCGAGTAAAGTTCCTTTATCAGCAATTGCAACACAAAAAATAATTGCTGATGTATTTGCAAAGAATCAAGTACCTGAAGGTGTAAGTTGTTTGATGGTTTCTCATTCTTCAATCGGCGAAGAGTTAGCGAAAGATAAAAGAGTGCCTCTAATATCAGTAACAGGAAGTACAAGAGTTGGAAAAAAAGTAGGGGCTATTGTTGGCGAGAGGCTGGGGAGGGTAATTCAGGAGCTGGGAGGTAATAACGGAATAATTATTTCGCAACATGCAAACATGGACATTGCAATGCGGGCAAGCGTATTCGGGGCAGTTGGAACTGCGGGTCAACGCTGCACCACCACCAGGAGATTAATTATTCATGAAAGTATTTATGATACATTTATTTCGAAGTTGAAAAATGCATATGCACAACTTCGAATCGGAAATCCGTTGGATGAAAATAATCATGTTGGGCCACTTATTGACAAAGGAGCTGTGAGAGATTATGAATATGCAATTACAAAAGCAAAAGAGGAAGGGGGAAACATAATCGTTGAGGGAGGTGTTTGTGAAGGCGAAGGGTATGAGAGCGGGTGTTATGTGAAACCATGTATCATCGAAGTGAAAAACGAATATGCTATTGTACAACATGAAACTTTTGCGCCTGTGTTATATGTAATGAAGTATAAAACTTTAGAGGAATCAATAGCTATGCATAATGATGTTCCTCAAGGGTTATCCTCAGCTATCATGAGTAATAACTTACAAGAAGTAGAGATGTTTTTGAGCGTCGCAGGAAGTGATTGCGGCATTGCAAATGCAAACATCGGTACAAGCGGAGCAGAGATCGGAGGTGCATTCGGCGGCGAAAAAGAAACTGGCGGTGGCAGGGAAAGCGGCAGTGATAGCTGGAAAGCATATATGCGCAGGCAAACAAATACAATTAACTATTCAACAAGTTTACCTTTGGCGCAGGGGATTAAGTTTGACATTTAATCATGGAATGTGATACTTCAGAGCTTAGTGATCTGTTTGCTTAAGTAACACAACAATATTCAAGGGTATCATAGTTCTGAAATTCATGGCTATCATCAGGTTTAAAATAGACAGCGAACTCAGTAAGGAGTATGAGTGGGTAATTTTCATTTTTTCAAAATACATCGGATTTCATCCGGAGTTTGTTGAACACGGTGAAGATATTTTAATTGCTGAACACGGACAGGGAGATATTCAACTATCGCATTTTTTTAAAAATATCTTCCTCAGTGGCGATTATCAGTTTACAAGCTATTTCAGAAAGGAGCCTCTGCATTATGCCTCCTCCGGTAAGCCCGATTATTTGAGTACCAGCTTCTACCTGCTTTCGTATTTACAAGAATACACAGAATATGTTCCCGACAAATACGACAGATTTCCCTATGAATTAAGTCTGCAAAAACATTTTAACTGTATTGAAGAAAATCTTGTAGCTAAATATTTCGATGCATTATATAATGCCACACCGAAATTGAAATCTTTAGTTGAAAAGCGAATTTATACTTCAAAGTATTTTCTGACACATGATATAGATTCAGTGTATGGGGCAGTGGGAGATAATTATAAGTACCTGCTGAAACATGGGAGAATAGGGGTTTTATTGCAGCTCATTTTTAATCACTACCTGAAAAATCCTGACTACCTTTTGCTTGACAAGATCATGGATATTGAAGACGCCCATGATGTGAAGTCAACTTTTTTCTGGCTTGTACACTACGGCATGGGCAGCCCAAAAATTAAAAATGCAGATTATCATATTGATGAAAAGAAAATAAAAGTAGTACGCACAAAAATATATGAACGGGGATTTGTGAGTGCTTTGCATAAAAGCATTAGTAGTGACTCTCATGCAAAAGAAATGCAGAGATTAGGAGATCATTTACTGGAAGTAAACAGAAATCATTATCTGCAAATCGAACTTCCTGAAGGGTTTAATGGTATGGAAAATAGCGAGTTGAAACTTGACAGCACAATGGGGTTTCCTGAAAGAATCGGTTTCCGCAATAATTATGGCTTACCTTTTCAACCTTTTAAAATAAAGGCAAGAAGGGCTTATAATTTTCTTGAGGTTCCGCTCAATATCATGGATACAACCTTGAAATTTTACCAAAATAAAAATTCTAGTCAATCAAGGAATTACATTTTTAACTTTCTTGAAAAGCATAAACAAAATGCTGTGATTACCATCCTGTGGCACAATAATTATTTTTTTGATTTTAGCGATATAGGCTGGGTTGATCTTTATAAAGAGGTTCTTCAATTTATTAGGCAAAATGAATTTACTGCCGTAGTGCCAGCCCAGATATTGGAAGAATTTAAATGGAATTAAGCAGCTCAGCATATACTTCTGCAAGATTTTCTCTGCTGTATTTTTGAATTCCTTGGGAATTTATTTTCAAGGTTCCGGCTTTAAAATTTGTATACATTTTCAGAATAATTTCTTTACAGTTTTGTATATCATCATACCCGCATATATAACCTGCATGTGTTTCAGAAATAATTTTTGCTGAATCACCTGATGCTGGGCCAATAAGTAATATTGGCCTTCCTGCTGCAAGGTATTCAAATAATTTACCGGGAATGATACCCAGGAAATTTGGGGTATTGTTTATTGGCAGGAGATTAACAGCAGATTGTTTTTGCCTGATGGACACTTCTTTATGGGGTAGATAATCAATGAGTTCAAGGTTTTCTTTCAAATTGTATGTTTCAATTGATTGATAAACGTTTGCATCATTTTTTCCAATTAATCGAATAAGCAGATCCTTTTTAAATTCAATGCTTTCTGAACAAATCTTTGATAATGTTCTCCAGAGTACATCTACATTTCTGTCTGCATTCATCATACCTGAATGGGTTATCGAAAACATCTTGTCAATTTCGATATTTGAACCATCGTAATCGGATGTATCAAAACCATTCGTAATTATATCCACTTTTTTCCCCCTGATTTTTTCCATTTCTTTTGCCCAATTTTCGCTCACAGTTACAACCCTGTCAGCAGTTTGAAAAACAGATTTTTCAAGTAACCTGTGTTTCGCATCAGCGGCTTTACTCAGCATAAGCTGATCGTAAAAATCAATTTGTGTCCATGGGTCTCTGAAATCAGCAACCCAATTTACATTGAGTCTTTCTTTTATGCCCTTTGCTATGAGATGGGTTGTATGTGGCGGGCCTGTTGATATAATAGCATCAACGGGGTTTTCCTGAAGGTGTTTTACAAGGTATTTAATAGAAGGATTTACCCAGAATTTTCTTGCATCAGGTATAAAAATATTCCCCCTGATCCAGACTGCGATCTTTTTTGTAAATGAATGATTTCCACTGCCTTCTTCCATCAAACCGGAGTGAATCTTTTCATTCTTTTTCTTACCGGTAAATATCCTGTATAAACTGTAAGGCTCAAATATTTTGTATTTAATTACTGTAAGGTTTTTCCTAACATCAGCAAACAAGGTTTCATCAATAACTGGGTAGTCAGCTTTATCAGCCGTATATATAATTGGCTCCCAACCGAACTGATGTAAATACTTTGTCATCTTCAACCAGCGATATACCCCTGCACCACCTCCGGGAGGCCAGTAATAAGTGATGATGAGTACTTTCTTCATGTTGGTAAATCGCAAATTTATCATTCGCAACCCATTATTTTTGTGCGGTTCATGCAAAAGAAGATATTGATTATTGTAGGTACAAGGCCTAACTATATGAAAGTTGCCGTCTTGAATAAATTATTTCAGGAAAAGGCTGATTTGTTTGAACATCGGATATTGCATACAGGGCAACATTATGATGCAAATATGAAAGATATTTTCCTGAAGCAATTGCAAATGGAAAATATTCACTATTCTTTAGGTATTACCCAAGGAAATCCTGCTGAGCAGATTGGAGGTATTATTTCTAGGATTAGTAAAATATGTTTCGAATGGAAGCCCGATATCATGCTGGTAGTAGGAGATGTGAACTCTACCCTGGCAGCAGCAATTGCTGCAAATAAAACGAATACAAAGCTTGGTCATATTGAGAGCGGGCTGCGGAGTAATGACAGAACAATGCCTGAGGAGATAAACAGGATCATTACAGATGAATTATCTGATCTTTTGTTTGTAACAGAACAAAGCGGTTTGGAGAACCTCAGTAAATCAAACAGGGAGAAAAGCCGAGTACATTTTGTGGGGAACACCATGATAGATACATTGATACATTTTAATGATGCTATAGAAGAATCTGATATACTTGAAAAACTACATTTAAAAAAACAGGAATATGTTTTAATGACTATTCACCGCCCGAGTAATGTTGACGAGGAAACACCTTTGAATAAATTGCTAGGATTACTAAAAAATATCTCTACAAAGTATAAAATCGTTTTTCCAATCCATCCGAGAACCGTTCAGAATCTCAAAAATTATGACCTTGATATTGAATTTGCATCATTAAAAAACATTTTGTTGATAGAGCCTTTGGATTATTTTTCTTTTCAAAAACTGACAAAATACTGTAAGTTGGTGATTACTGACAGTGGTGGTATTCAGGAAGAAACCACCTTCAGAAAAATACCTTGTTTAACTTTACGGGAAAACACCGAGAGGCCTTCCACAGTTGCCCTTGGAACAAACGAGCTTATTCCTTTTGATACCGATTTAATATCCCAAAAAATAATTGAAATTGAAACAGGTATTTACAAAAAAGGGAGCATTCCACCCTATTGGGACGGGAGGGCAAGTGAGCGCATTCTTGACATTCTTTTACTTTGATTTTCTGCCATTCCAAATGATCCACCCAATACCAATAAGTGAAAGGAATAGAACGCTCAGAGAACTCATTCTAGAAATGCTTTCTCCTTTATGATAAGTTTCCTCATCAAATTTAAACTCAATTGTATGTTCACCTGGCGGCACCTGCATTGCTCTCAAAATATAATTTGCCCTCACATGAGGTACTTCTTTACCATCAATAAAACTTTTCCAACCTGGCTGATAATATACTTCGGAAAATACTGCAAGAGAAGGTACAGTGGTTTTGCTTTGATATGTTAAGTGATTCGGCTCATAACTTTTTAAAGTTACTGTTGCTGATGAATCCACTTCAGGATTAAAGCCAGCTAAATCTTTTTCAAATCTTTTATCAATAACGGCTGTTCCTTTACTATCTAAATCCTTGAGGGCAGCCATCTCCTCATCAGCATTGTTTACCCATTGTATTTCATCTACAAACCAGGCATTCCCATTTACATTCGGGTTTGTTTGTGCAACAGGTTGTCGGTTTTTATCCGGTACAATTAAGTATTTTGTATTAAGCATATTCAATACCTCCATATTTGGCCCTATAGATCTGCCAGTTGAATCTGCCCTGCTGATCTGCTTTTCTATTATCTCCTGGTATCTTCTCAGCTTCGCCGCATTATACCCGCCAATTGATTTATGATGATAAGAAGTGATTGCTTCATTAAAGGGATTGATAGTAAAATTCAGAACACGATAATTTAAACTTTTATCTTGCAAGATCATTTTATCTGCTGGAGTGGGTTGAAAAACTTTCATGTATTCTTTTTCTTCCTTAAAATCTGTTTTGTCCAAATACCTCGTACCAACTGTATAAAGATCAATAAATACGAGTAGCAACAAGATGCCAGCCATCGCATTTGTTTTTATCTTTTGTTTCGTATAAAACCAAAGTGCTGCAAATGCGGCAACAATAAAAATCAATGAACGAAATGCATCTGACTGCATCATACTTTTTCTATCCGCTATCAATGCGTTCCTCAAAGTATCAGGGTATGCAGCATCGCCTTGGCTCCCGCCCCTTGCAGGTTTAATAAAATCAAATAAAGAAGGACCGATTACGGCGAACAGTAAACATAGACCACCGGTGATGTATAAACTATAAAGTAAATATTTTGATACATTTTCTTTTTCAGAAACTGACTGGATCAATTTAGTGATTGCCAATGCAGCCAATAATGGAAAAGTAACCTGAAGTACAACAAAGTTTATCGTTACAGTCCTGAACTTATCATAACCCGGGAAATTTGCAAACATGAAGTGATTAAAAAATTCCAGGTTTCTTCCCCATGCCAAAAAAATAGCAAGGATACTTGCAGCTAACAGCCACCACTTATAATGATCTTTCAGGATGAATAAACCCAGAACAAATAAAAAACAAACAATCGCCCCTAAATACACAGGGCCTGAAGTAAATTGAACATCTCCCCAATATGTAGGCATACCTTGTTGCAATGCGGTTTCCAACTGTTTCCCATTATAACCCTGCTGCTTCAGGAAATCAGCAGATTTAGAATTCTCACTAAGTTTAGATTGCGACGACCCGCCGTAAAAATTGGGAATCAGTAATGTGAAAGTTTCCATTTTGCCATAACTCCAGTCAAACGCATAATCCTCATCCAGGCCACCTTTTGATTGAGTATTATCACTTAATTCACTGGGCCCTCTTGTTGTTGAGGGAGTATATTCTTGCATTGACATGAGGTAACCTGCATTGGTTATAATACCGAAGCCAGCGGCTATTAATAAAACCAATGATGCTACAGCAAAATCTTTCACCTGTTTTTTTCTAATAGCAGAAACCAGCTCAACAATACCAAGTATGATAAACATGAGCATGAGATAATAACTTACCTGTACATGCGCTGCCCTCACTTCGAGAGATAAAGCAATAGCTGTTATAATTCCTCCGAGTATCAATTTATTTCTGAAAGCAAGTAACACCCCCGCTACTACCATAGGCATATAGGCAATAGCAGCCATTTTACTGTTATGACCTGCCTCAAGAACTTCTAAATTATACGCTGCAAGCCCTGAAGCAACGGCCATGGCAATAGAAACTAAAGGATTTATTCGTAAAGTAACCATCAGGATATAAAAAGTAAGCATGCTTAAAAACAATAATCCGGACGGATGAGGGAAACCGAGTGTAAGAATGGAATGTAAGGTTCCTAAAACATTTCCCGGATATAACGCATACACAGTAAATGCAGGCATACCGCCAAACATGCTATTTGTCCAAAGCGACATTTCTCCTGTTCTTGCTTTGTAGTCAACTAACTCTTTACTCATTCCTTTGAACTGCACAATATCACCCTGGTCAATAATACTGTCGCCACTGATCATGGGGCTGAAGTATAGCAAAGTGATGACGATGAATAGCAGAATTGCAAACACAGGATAGAGAACTCTCCTCAGCAAAGGGTTTTTTTCTACCGGTTGCTCAACCACCTGTATAGGATTTTTTTTTGATGCCATAGTTTATTTTTAGCGATGGTAAAAATAGAAAATATCGGCTACTTGCTTTTCCATCGAATTCATACATTTGCACACACATTTCATCTTATGCAATCTGATACGATACTCCTCATTGGTGCCAGCGGGCAGATTGGCGCTGAACTAACTATGTATTTGCGCAATATTTTCGGGAATAGTAAGGTTGTTGCTGCTGACATTAAAAAACCCGAGAGCGGTGTTTTTGAAAGCGGGCCTTTTACTGAATTGGATGTATTGGATAAAAATACATTCATTGAAACCGTAAAAAAAAATAATGTAACACAGATATACAACCTTGCTGCTATGCTTTCTGCTACCTCTGAAAAAATTCCGCTTAAAGCATGGCAGCTAAACATGGATGGTTTGTTCAATACGCTTGAGATTGCAAAAGATAACAACATTAATAAAGTATATTGGCCCAGTTCCATTGCTGCTTTCGGGCCTGGAACCGAAAAACAAAATACGCAGCAGCACACGATTATGGATCCGGTAACAATTTACGGGATAAGTAAACTAGCAGGAGAACGTTTGTGTGAGTGGTATTTTTTAAAACATAACATTGATGTAAGAAGTATTCGGTACCCGGGTTTGATCTCTTACAAAACAGAACCGGGTGGAGGTACTACTGATTATGCGGTTGATATATACTTTCAAGCGAAATCGAAAAAGGAATACACTTGCTTTTTGAAGGAGGATACAAAACTCCCGATGATGTATATGCCTGACGCAATTCGGGGAACTGTTGAATTGATGGAGGCGGACGCCGATAAAATAAAAATTCGTTCTTCCTATAATTTTTCAGCAATGAGTTTTGATCCGCAGATGGTAGCAAGTTCAATAAAAAAACATATTCCTGAATTTGAGATCACTTATTCTGTGGATTTCCGGCAGAAGATCGCAGAAGGTTGGCCACAAAGTATAGATGATGTTGATGCCCGTAATCAATGGGGCTGGAAACATCAATTTGACCTTGATGCTATGACAATAGATATGCTTCGAAACATTTCCTGAATTCTATTTGTAATTTGTTCGCCACCCTTTCAGGCAGTAATTTTATGCTTTCAAAGTATAATAATGCCGGAAAATTTTATTGCACCAGAGTTTGCTGATCTTCAGAAAACAGCAGAAAAGTATAAAAACACCTATCAGAATAATCCTCCTTTCCCAAGTTTCTATCTTGATAATTTTTTTAAACCTGATTTTTTAAGATCAGTGCTGAGTGAATTTCCTGATAACGAAAAGAAACTCGGCATTCATTACCAAAATCCGAATGAGGCTAAATATGCATCATCCGGCGAATCAGCCTTCGGTACGAATACAAAACAACTACTTCACTATCTTAACTCTGAACCTTTTTTACAGTTTGTGCAGGAGCTTACAGGAATTAAAGAAACACTCATTCCGGATCCTTATTTTATTGGAGGAGGTTTTCACGAAATTAAAAAAGGCGGGTTTCTGAAACTACATGTTGACTTTCATAAACATAAAACTATGAATCTTGACCGAAGGGTAAACCTGCTTATTTATTTGAATGAAGACTGGAAAGATGAGTACGGCGGGCATTTTGAATTGTGGGAAAAAGACATGAGCAAAGCTGTTGTAAGAATTGCACCATTATTTAACAGAATTGCAATGTTTTCTACAACCGGTTATTCATGGCACGGGCATCCAGACCCACTCACTTGCCCTGATGATCGCAGCAGAAAGTCCATCGCTTTGTATTATTATACCAATGGCAGGCCTGATAATGAGATTTCTAAAGACCAAAGAAACCGAATAACAACTGAGTTTGCAGGCAGGAAAGGCCTTGATAGTAATAAAATGAAAACCTATAACACAACAGTAAATTTTCTCAATAGGGTATTACCGGGTTCAGTCGTAAGATTTATAAAGAAATTCCGTAATACATAAGTTTTATCAGTACATGAAAACTAGTTTTTTAACTTTTCTATTTTCTTGCGCATTAGCAATAATTTGTAAAGGGCAATTCTATATCAGCTACTTCACTGGCGATGTAACCAACGTTGAAACTGGACCAGTAAAAGGCGTATGCCTGATGGGAGGAGCCGGAGAACATGACAATGCTATGCGCTGGTTTTTGGAAAATGCTGATGGGGGAGATGTTTTGGTTTTAAGGACTGACGATAGCGATGGTTATAATGATTACATGTTTTCAGATCTTGGGGTGGATGTAAATTCTGTCGAAACAATTGTTTGTAATTCTGCTCTGGCATCTTCTGATCCTTATGTAATCGACCAAGTGAAAAATGCAGAAGCGATATGGTTTGCAGGAGGAGATCAGTGGGATTATATTTCATACTGGAGGGACACTGAAGTGGAAGAAGCCCTTAACTATTGTATAAATACAAAAGGAATTACTATAGGTGGAATCAGTGCTGGTATGGCAATCATGGGCGAATATTATTTTACGGCAGAGAATGGAACAATTACATCATTGCAGGCATTAAACAATCCCTACAGCAATCTTATGAAGTTAGGCTATGGGGATTTCCTGGAAAACCCTTTGATGGAAAATATTATTACTGATACTCATTTTGATAATCCCGATCGCCGGGGAAGAACAACAGCTTTTCTGGCCAGGATTTTTACAGAGAACGGTTACCCTCCCTATGCTGTTGCCTGTAATGAGTATACCTCTATTTGCATTGATGAAAACAAAATAGCACATGTTTTTGGAGAATATCCTGAATATGATGATATAGTTTATTTCATCCAGGTAAATTGCATAAAAGAGAATACACCTGAAATATGTGAAGACGATGTTGAACTTACCTGGGACAGAGATGATGCTGCTTTGAAAGTAATAAGTATGTATGCAACGAATGAAGGAGAAGGAACATTTGATCTCAATGATTGGATAACAATAAATCCTGCAGGTCCCTACAGTTGGGAAAACTGGTGGGCAGAAAGCGGTGAATTTAACTTTCAACAAGAAACTGCACCAATAAACTGCGACGACACCGTCGTTTCATTGTTACATCTTCCTGATGAAGGAATTGAGATTTCCCCCAATCCTGTTCATTCAAACATTAATATTCAATTACCTCAAGCCTTTGCCGAAACAACTTTAAGTATAATTGATATACATGGTAGATTGATGATCAAACAAAATGCTTCAGGGAAGTATATTACTATGGATGCTACCCAACTGTCTCCTGGCATGTATCTTATCAGAGCTGAATCCGGTGGAAGAAAATTAAGTAGCTGCTTTCTGAAAGAATAATTCTGTTAGTTTAGCATTTTACAATATATGCAAAAAACAGGTTTTCTGCAATATCAAAACTCGCAAATTCATTATTTACAATTTGGTACTGGGGATAAAATACTGTTTGCCTTTCATGGATTTAGCGAAAATGGGAATAGTTTTTTTGTACTGGAAGAATCGCTTGGTAAAAAATATACAGTAGTTGCTATTGATCTTCCCTTCCATGGCGAAACACAATGGAATGAGATGAGTCATTTTACAAACATTGACCTTGAAAATATCATACGCTTGTTTATAGGTCAATATAAACAGGAAAGATTCTCAGTTCTTGGTTTTAGTATGGGGGGGAAATGTGCCTTATATGTTGTGAAATTTTTTGCACCCCAGATTGATGAATTGTTTTTGATGGCAAGTGACGGAATCAAAACAAATAAGATCTATAATGTAGCGGTATATCCAAAATGGGGGCGGGAATTGTTTAAGACAACAATTAATCACCCGGGATGGTTATTTACAATTGTAAAGGTTGCGAGTAAACTGAAAATCCTGTCCCCCTGGCTAAAAAAATTCACTGAAGTACACATGGAAACAAAAGAAAAACGGGAGCGACTCTATAACACCTGGATTAGTATGGCTCAATTTAACCCTGATATAACACTTGTAAAAGAAAAAATCAATGCAAATGCGATTAAAACATATTTATTTTTTGGTATCAGGGATGAAGTGATACCTGTTTCTGTAGGAGAGTCTTTCGCAATGAACCTTAAATACTGCTCGTTAACAAAACTTGAACGGGGACACTACTTTATTGATGCAAAGTTGAATACGTTTATAACAAATGAATTGAATGCGCAATAATTTCTTTTCTTTGTAAAAGGAACCCTGTAACTCCACTTATGCAATGACTTTTTTTGTTATCATAACTATAGTATTTACTGCTTGCTATGTATTCCTCATTGCATATTACTTCATTGGTTGGATGAACCTGAAGGAATATAAACCCGAAGACAAAATATTATCAACAAAAATATCAGTCATCATTCCTTGCAGAAATGAGGAAGAAAATATTTTGAATTTACTGCAAGATTTGAAAGATCAATTGTACACTGAAAGTCTTTATGAAATTATTGTTGTTGATGATCATTCAACTGATAACATAATGCAAGCAATTAAAACAATAAATATTGCAAATGTTAGATATGTCCGTTTGCCGGATATACCCGATAAAAATATGAATAAACCCTTTGGTAAAAAAGCTGCAATCACTTATGGAATTGAACAAAGCTCAGGAGAGTTGATCGTAACTACTGATGCTGATTGCCATGTAGGACATCACTGGTTACGTACAATTGCGGCTTATTATGAAGAGCACAAGCCTGTAATGATTGCTGGCATGGTAAGTTATTTTTATGACAGCTCCTTTTTGGGAAAATTTCAAACTCTTGATTTTTTAAGTTTAGTGGGTATTGCAGCCGCAAGTATTCAAAACGGGTTTTATAACCTATGCAACGGTGCGAATCTTGCTTATACAAAAAAGGCATTTTATGAAGTGGAAGGTTTTAAGAATATTGATCATATTCCAACCGGAGATGATATGCTACTCATGCATAAAATGGCTGCACAATTTCCACATAAAATTGCTACTCTCAAAAGTAAAGATGCAATGGTGTTAACTCATACGATTAAGGATTTTTCTTCCTTTTGGCAGCAGCGCACCCGCTGGACAAGCAAGGCAACTCATTACGAGGACAAGCGGATTACCGGTATTCTTGTCTTTGCCTATTCATTTAATGCATTACTTGTTTGTAATCTTCTCGCAGGCTTGTTTAGTAGTGAATTCCTGAAAATTGCCATGTTTCAGTTTTTAGCCAAAATTTGTGTTGATACCGTTTTTATTTACTCTGTAGCAAAATTTTTCAGAAAGGAGAATCTGTTATGGTTGTTTCTGCCCATGCAAGCTTTGCATACTATTTATATTTTAGCAATTGCACCCGCAGGGGTTTTTGGAAAGTATTCTTGGAAAGGAAGAATTATAAAAAAATAACTTTGATAAATGCGGCGCAAAAAAATATTAAAAAGCATTTTAGTTGTAAGTTTTCTATTTGTTATCCTAGCCAGTATCCTTTCTGTTGGCCCCTCAAAAGAGTATTTCAACAGGTTCTCTGAAAATCTTTTAAACATTCTTGAGTTTAGCCTGCTTCTTTTCCTGCTTTATGTACCAATACTTCTAGGTATTAGATGGCTTTTGGGAAAACGAAAAGCGAAAAAAACTTTTGAAAACACACCTTCTGATAAAGCTATAGAAAAATTTATTGCTTCAACTCCCGCAATGCTTGGATGTATTACACTTTTTTATGCAATATTACTTTTCCTATTTGTACACCTTGTTATACCAGACACTTCGCCCAATGCAAATGAACAGATGAATGAGCTTTCATTCAAGCCGCCTGGCTATTCAATAAAAGTATTTCGGCAACCAATACAAAACCAGACTAAAAATAACTTTATGCAATGGCTGGTGGAGGGGAGGGAAAAGGCTTACAAAGAAATTCCAATAAATTCCTACAAGTTCAACGGCGATTCAATATACATAGAAAGATATATAGGTGATGATGTCTTGGGGCAACGTCTAGGATATGTAATGGAAAATATAACCACTGAAAAACTTTTAGCGGAAGAAAATAAATTCATAATCGAACAAAAGTTTATTTATGATAAAAAATTTCTCTTAGGTACTGATGACCTTGGGAGGGATTATCTCAGCCGGGTTTTTTTGGGGGTAAGGGTATCATTGGCAGTTGGGTTCATTTCAGTATTTATTGCTTTATGTATAGGAATACCCGTTGGCGCAGCAGCTGGGTTTTATAGGAATAAACCTCCAACTCTTTCCATTACAAAAAGTACAAAATGGAAATTTCCAGTTGACTCTATCATAATGTGGTTTATAAATGTTATTTGGGCAATACCAACTTTGCTGCTAGTGTTTCCGATCGTATTTGCTTTTGGTCAGAATTTTTACACAATCTTCATTGCTGTCGGATTAACGTTGTGGGTTGATATTGCCAGAATCGTCCGAGGCCAGGTGATGCAGGTAAGAGAACTGGAATATATACAGGCAACAACAACCTTTGGGTATTCAAATCGGAGGACTATTCTAAAACATATCTTGCCGAATATTACCGGGCCAATCATAGTTATCACTGCAGCAAATTTTGCTTATGCAATATTAATTGAAGCAGGCTTGAGTTTTCTTGGCATAGGAGTACAGCCTCCTGCTCCCAGTTGGGGTTTAATGTTATCAAAATATAAAGATAACCTTATAACTGATCCTTACCTTACCCTCATTCCCGGCGTAGCAATCACAATTTTAGTGCTCGCATTTTTTATGATTGGCAATGGTGTGCGGGATGCATTAGATGTGAAAACAAGGATGGAAAATTGAGATTGGAAGAAGTAGAAATATCTTCCTAACTTGCGAAAAATTTAATTCACTTGGCAATAGCAGGGCTTAATGTATTAGATATGCTAAGGGACCAGTTGAACTTAAAGCAACTGGAAATTGATACTTTACTGCAAATCACAAAATCTATCAATGAGAATGAGCCTGCTTCAAGATTGTTTCAATTATTTGAAAAAACACTGAGAGACCAACTTGGAGTAGAAAGGTTTATCCTCTATATCAGTTCAAACGGCTGGCAAATAAATTTGTTTTCAGATAAAAATGATGCAGTTAAGCGAATATCTGTTGAGAAAGACCTGCTACCGTTTAATAAACTTACATTTCTTGATGAATTAAACGGAGAAAAACCCGACTATCTTGAACCCTATGATATTTTGATTCCGGTTTTTCACAAAGAGCACCCGCTTGCATATTTACTCATTAGTAACCCCAAAGTGGAAAGTTATGAACCACTGGAAGACAAGATTAAATTTACCCAAACCATTACCAACATTTTAACGGTTGCCATTGAAAACAAGAGGTTATTTAAGAAGGAGATTGAGCAAAAGGCATTTGAAAAGGAACTTGAAGTGGCGGCACAGATGCAGAGTATGCTTATCCCGGATAAGTTGCCTAAAAATAAATATGTTGAAATGGCAGCTATTTATCTTCCGCATCAGAATATTGGCGGAGATTATTATGATTATATGCCATTAAATGAGGAAGAGTTTTTCTTTTGTGTTGCAGATATTTCAGGGAAAGGAATTCCTGCGGCGTTACTTATGGCAAATTTTCAGGCGCAATTGCGGGAGTTAGTTAAAAAGAATCATGCAACAATAGACGAATTTTTACAGGAGTTGAACCAGGGAGTTTTGCATAGTACCCGGGGCGAGAAATTTATTACCATGTTTTTAGGGAAGTATAATCTCAAAACAAGGCTGCTAAAATATGTAAATGCCGGACATAACCCGCCGATGCTTATCACTTCAAAAGGAAAGAAACTACTTGATACCGGATGTACAATTCTAGGCATGTTTGAAAAACTACCTGCTGTGAAACTTGGGCAAATCCCTGTTGTGGATGACACCACAATAATTGCATATACTGATGGGCTTACTGATCTTGTAAATGAAAAAGAAGAAGCATTTTCACTTGAGGTATTATCAAATTTCGCCCAGGAAAATTATACATCAGAAGTGGAAGTACTCAACAAAAAACTGCTTACGGATATAACCCGATTCAAAGAAGGCAGAAGTTTTACTGATGATATTACTGTATTAACTGTAAAACTATTCGGCAAGTAAATCTTTCGTTTGTTGCTTTTTTACAGCAAGGTGCATATTTACAATCATTGCTAAGTTAAAAAAGAACAAAGTTCCAATTTTATCAGCTTCAACAAGATCACTCAGGGTGATGTTTACTATAATTGTGATTAACGACAATGTTAAAGCAAGAATATAGTTTTTATCCTGCTTTTTATCAGCTGAATTGTAAGCGATTTGTGAAAAAAACAATACAGATATCAACAGCAGAACCCAGAAAAATAAACCAACAAATCCTTGTTCGACGGTTACTTGTAAAAAATAATTATGAACAGTTGACCGCTCATCATTAGTACTAATGTACGTTAGAAATTTATTTACTGTATATTCTTTATAATTATCATAATACTGTGCCGGGCCAAAACCCAAAACAGGCTTGTCTTCAACCATATGTGTGGCAGCTATCCACCGGTAAATTCTCTCAGCGCTGGAAACATCTTCCAAACTAATGGTTGATTCCATGTGATCTTCGAAATTTGCATGATAAATTGTTTTTTTAAAATCTGGGGCATATGCTAAATACCTGTTATCATTTAACATATAGATTACAAAAACAACTGCGCCAGTAACTGCAAGGACCACAAATTGACGCAACAGGTTTTTTCGAATAAGCAGGTAACACATACCTGCAGCTAACAACGATAGCCAGGCGGATCTTGTGTATGAAAAATATACTCCTGCAAGGAGTAAACCGATACCTAGCCTGATAATCATTTTATGCCAGGTATACTTTTGATACCAACTCTGTGCATAAAAAAGAAAAGGTAGTAAAAGTGCAAGGAACACAGCATAGTTTACATGGTTCCTGAAATAGGGAAACATGGTTTTGTTTACCTCGCTAAAAGCAAAGTTATACCGGTAATGATTGGTGAGGGTATAAAGCACTGCAAATAAAGTAGGGATAAATAAACACCAGAAAGCAATACGGAAATGTTCAGGCTTTCTAATTACATGAGAGGCAAGAAAATAAAAAACACTTATGTACCAGGTTTTTGCAAGCATGTATTTGAATGAAACAAATGTATTTTGTGAGTAGATTGTAGCAATGCACATCCATAAAAAATGCAGTAATAGTATGATAGTAACAGGATGATTTAAAAATGCAACATTTATATTCTCTCTTCTCAGGATCACATAGAAAATAAAAGTGAACATTAATATTATTTCCAGGGGTTCTGTTGGCAGATCTGTACTGAATCCATCAGAAATTGCAAATTCTATTGAAAGTGGAGTTATAAGCAACAACAGGTAAAATACCGGGCGAAAATCTATCAACAACTGGTATGCAAGTAAAAATGCCAGGGGAGCAAGGCACAGCAGGATTTCATTTGTGAGTATTGCAGTAAAAATAGAAACTAATAAAATACCTGCCGAAACAAAAATGATGTTCTTATTAAATCTCTGAGCTGAAAGTTCAGGCATCTAAAGCCAGTTTTAATTTTATTTTCTTGTAATTCTCTGTGATCACAGCAAGTAATAGCATGAAAACAAAAGCGCCGATTGTTGCACCAATTACTATTAAAGATCTTGCAGGTTTGTCCTTCCTGATGGCTGGATAAGCTTCTTCTGTTACATGGATTGTAGAAAAATTCTGGCTTGAAGAAGTTTCATATTGTTCTTTTATTCTTACGTTTTCGTTTAACTCTTTCATATCAGCATCCAATTCTGTTCTCAATAAAACAAGTTTATCAGAACTTGTGCCTACTCTCTGTAAATTTTCAATACTATCTGTAAGCAAAACAATTTCCTGCTTTTTTTCAGCGATACTTTCTTCAAAAGTTTTTATAGCTACCAATTTATCCCGCAGTATAAGGTCTTTGTTTTTATTATCAATAGTTAAAGCAATATGATTTGCAATGTCGCTGGCAAGCTGTTTGTCTTTATCCCAGATGGAAATCTCTACTGCGCCATATTCAGTTTCTACTGCTTTATAATTTTTTTCAAAGCGTTTCTTTGTTTTATAACGGGCATATTTTCCAGTGGAATCATACCCATAATGGTCCATCAGGCGATATTTGTTTATAATGTAATCTACTACCGGGCTGCCGGTAGCCAATGTCAGTATCCTGTCTACATCGCCAGCACTGCCGAAATACTCAATTTCAATCTCGCCCAGAGAATTGCTGTACAACACTTGCCTGTCATTCATAACAGGATTTGAGGGGTAAAATGTAACAGCAGATTTATAATAATTCGGCATTCCCCACCACGAAAATGCAGCAGAACCTATAGCTGCAAGAACTGTTACAAGAAAGATGGTTTTTTTCCACTTTAATGCAATGCGGATCAACTCCAGCAGGTCATTTCTTTGTTCACTCATGATGTATATGAATAGATATTTATTGAACCCGCAAAGTTATGAAAATCCATAAGAATCCTCATCCCCGATTTAGATAGATAAGAAAAGTGTTTTTTACATCTCTGAGGCTGAACATTCGCAGGAGCAAGGCTAGAATAATTCCTGTTAACATACTCAAAAATATGCTGAAGAATAAAGAAAGAGGTAATAGGGATATGCCATAGATGGTACTTATTGTGATGACGATGAAAAAAAAACTTCTTCCCCATTTTTTCAGGTAGAAACGCAATCCCAACAACTTATAAGAAAAGAACAGATGCAAAAACAGAATGATCACTTGTGTGATAACTGTGGCAATTGCAGCGCCAAGGGCTGCAAAATATTGTATGAAAAAAAAGTTCAAAAGGATGTTCAGTAACATACCGAAGAGTGCCATCTGATTAAGTATTCTTAAATTGCCATTTGAGGTGAGCAATGTCCCGTAAATGTATATCATACTTATACAAATAAAACTTACCATCAGCCAGCCGAAAATTTCGCCGTAGTACGCATTAGCACCTGTATAAAGAGTTTGCATTATCTCATTCCGGAAAATAATACAAGCAATGCCAAAAGGGACTGATGCTACAAGCATTATATTGTGTGTAACATCTACCAGGGGTTGAACATTGTTTTTATTCTCTATCATTCTGCTGAACATGGGCAATAAAACAGCCGCAAACAAAATACCCAACACATTACATGCATCTAAAAGCCTGTAGCCGCTTGCGTAAATACCGGCTTCTAAATTTCCATTTTCTCCCAGCATGCGCTCGATCATTACTGCGTCAATTCTATAATACACTGTCATCAGGAATGTAAGTAATGCAAAGGGAAAAGCTTTTTGAATAACTTCAAAAACAAGCTCCCTTTTGAAAACAATTTGAATAGGAGTTTTACGTATAATCACATAGATCCCTGCAAAACAAACAAGAATAGAAGCGATGATTTGTGCATAGATATAATTCTCAATATTCATAACATACTTTGACTGACCGCTCCAAAGCAAAAATGCACAAATCAAAATAGCTATAAATTTATCCAACACAGATAACACAGCATCAGTTTTAAAAAGATGTAAGGCAGCAACGTTGCTTCTTAGAAAACTATAAAACGACATCACAATTTGCATGCACACCATGAGTAACAATATTTGTATCTGGTATTGATTGAATTGTATGCCAAATGCGACGACAAAAACGAGGATGCTATAGGCGACAGTGAAGAGGCATTTTACAAGGAATGTGGAGAAAAAATATTGCTGTAAACGCCCTGGTTGCTGGGCAATATGCCTGTTATTAAAGTTATTAATACCAAAATCCAGAACTACCTGGAAGAGGTACGCAAAATTGAAAATGGAAAAGTAGATACCATATTCTGCAGGTCCAACAAGGTTTTGAACAGAGCGGTCAATACCCAGTATCCAGAAAGGTTTCACAAGCAAGTTCAGAAATATGAGATACCCGATGTTGGAAATAAATTCCCGCTTCATTTTTGTTTGTGGCTTAAAAATAGGTATTATTGCAGTAAATACACCGCATAGGAATACTTCTACTCTAAACGATTACTAGCGACTGCAATTCTACACAAGCTTTTTTTAAGCCAATTGAAACAATGTTTTTTTGAACCTAAATTTACAGGCGTATGCGTATTGCAGTGAACACCCGTTTCCTCATTAAGAACAAACTCGAAGGCATTGGATGGTTTACATTTGAAACCATGAAACGCATCACTCAAAACCACCCCGAGCATGAGTTTATCTTTTTGTTCGACAGAGATTGGGATGAGGATTTTATCTTTTCTAATAATATTACCCCTATAAAAGTTTGGCCTCCAGCCAGACATCCTTACCTCTGGAAATATTGGTTTGATTATGCGCTGCCCCCAGTACTTAAAAAGGTAAAACCCGATGTATTTCTTTCCACTGATGGTTTTTTGTCGCTTAAATCAAATGTTCCTACAGTTCTTGTGATCCATGACCTTGGTTTTGAATCATACCCTGAACATACTCCGGGGATTGTAAGCAAATTTTACAGGCGTTTTACACCATTATATGCACACAAAGCGAAAAAAATAATTACAGTATCAGAATTTTCTAAATCTGATATAATGAAAAGATATAAGATTGACCCGGCAAAAATTGAAGTTGTTTTCAATGGAGCAAATGAACGATTTGTTCCGCTTGATGAGCAAGTGAAAACGAATACTAGAATACATTATGCAGACGGGAAAAATTATTTTTTATATGTAGGTTCTATACATCCGAGAAAAAATATCAATAAGCTTCTTGCAGCATTTGATGTTTTTAAAAATGAAACAAAATCAGATATGCAGCTTGTAATTGCAGGAAGAATGGCATGGAAAACCGAAGAGACAAAAATGATATACGAAGCCATGCAAAACAAAAATGCAGTTTTGTTTACCGGGCATTTGCAGATGGATAGCCTAACAAAAGTTGTGGGTGCGGCTGATGCACTTGTTTTCCCCTCCTTTTTTGAAGGATTTGGGATTCCTGTAGTAGAAGCAAGATATTGCAACGTTCCGGTTTTATGTTCAAACACAAGTAGCCTCCCCGAGGTAGCTGGTGAGAATGCAATTTTTTTTGATCCGCATTATGAAGAAGATATAAAGTTGGCAATGATGCGGTTTCTTGAAAAGAAGAATAATTACCGGAATGAAAATGATGCGGTGATAGCAAGGCGGCAATTTAATTGGGATATTGCCGCCCAAAAAATAGCAGAGACGGTCTTCAATACAGTAAAACAAACAAAATCTGTTCACTCAAGGGTTACCCGCTAACACATTGGAATGGCATCCTGGGTTTTAAAAGCGATTATACAAAAAGGCATTTCTTTTTTACCATTCAGGCATCAACTGAATTACCTTTTTCAAAAACATGTAACAAGAGGTGTAAGGCTTACAGATAAATTGTTTGAATCAAAACTTTTGCATTGTAAGCAACATCTTACGGCATTGTTTGATCACTCGAAAACTCAAAGCAACTTTTCGGCTCTTGAACTTGGTACAGGATGGTACCCCGTTGTACCAATCGGATTTTTTCTTGCAGGCGCAGAAAAAATTTACACTGCAGATATTAAATCAACCGTTACAAAAGGACAATTTGAAGCAACAATTATAAAGTATATTTCCTACGCTGACTCGGGCAGATTAAAAAACTTTTTGCCGGGCATTCTTGAGGAAAGACTAAATATCCTTAGAAACTTATTGTTGACTGAAAAGGAAATAGATACTTATTTTGAAGATGTAAACGTAACTTTTCTTGAAGGGGATATAATAAAACAAATCATACCCGGCGGAAGCATACATCTTATTAGCTCTAATAATACCTTTGAACATATCCCCGAATTGTTACTTAAAAAGATATTGAGTCATTTTAAAACATTGATTCATCCAGGCGGTGTCATGTCCCATTTTATTGATATGAGTGATCATTTTTCACATCTGGACAAAACTATTTCCAACTATCATTTTCTAAGGTTTTCAGACCGGCAATGGGGTTTTATTGATAATTCCATACAACCACAAAACCGCCTACGCATAAACCATTACAGAGAATTATTACAATCTACAGGCTGGGTAATAGTATCTGAGGAAATGACAGTTGCTCAACCCGATCGAACTATCGAAATAAAGATCAGCAAACAGTTTTCCAGTGTAAGCCATGCCGATTTAATTGTGACACATGTTCTTTTAACATGTAAGCCGGAATGATTTCAGGATACTTTGTAACTTCGTAAAAAAAAGATGAAGTTATTTTTTATAGCCCTTAACAGTTTTAATACAATATTCGCTTTCTCTCAAACTTCTCCGGCAATATCCTCTGCTCTCACCATCCCCCTTTCTGCTACTGTAAACCTCAGTGAAATTTCTGAAGATTATAACCCCGGTTTTTATTCAATGGAAATGCCTGCGCCCGGTTCAGACACTTATAGGAGATATTTAATAGATCTGAAAGAGGAATTATATAGCAATAAAAACTTTACGGGCTCTCCACACCAAAAAACATCTTCGGAAGTGCCTGCTCCCACAGTTGTGCATAGCTTCAATGGAAACCCAATGGGGTCGGGAGTACCGAATGATAATGACATGGCAATTTCCAATGACGGCCTATTAATTTCAGTGATCAATTCAAGCATTTATATTTTTGATGCAGAAAATGGGGATACTTTACTAAAGTCTATTTCTCTCACAGCTTTTTCTGATACTCTGGGTTTAATAGAATCAGATTATGATCCCAGAGTTGTGTATGATCCTTTGCATGATAAATTCGTTTTGGTTTTTCTAAACGGGTATACACCTTCAACAAGTTACATCATAGTAGCATTTTCAGAAACAAATGATCCGCTCGGTGAATGGAACTTATACGCTCTTCCCGGTAACCCGAAAGACAATAACCGATGGACAGATTATCCAATGATAGCTTTAACCGAGCAAGAAGTATTTATTACAGGTAACTTAATAATTCCTGATGAACCCTGGCAAACTGGCTTTAGTGAAACTTTAATTTGGCAAATGAAACTGAATGAGGGGTATACTGGAGGGGATATCCAGGCAATATTCAGGGACAGTATTTATTACGATGGTAAGCCTGTAAGAAATTTATGTCCTGTAAAGGGAGGTGCTACCTCACACGGCCCTGACATGTATTTTTTAAGTAACAGGAATTTTTCTGAATCTAATGATTCCATTTTTATTGTTCATGTCACTGGGGAGTTAGATGAGGAGTCAACAATAGTTGAAGTGTTTGTTTCAAAAAGCAATGTAAGCTACGGAGTACCCCCCTTCGCCCGCCAGGCTTTTGATCATGAATTTGACACCAACGACGGGAGGATACTGGAAGCATTTTATGAAAATGATCACATTCAGTTTGTAGGAAATACTCTGGATCCGGCAACTGGGTTTTGCGGCATTTATCATGGAATGATCACTGATCTTGAGGGTGAAAAAAATGTTACAGCACAAATTATCGGCGACCCTGTTCTTGATCTTGGCTACCCCGATATTTCTTACACGGGAAATTATGAAGATGATATACAAAGTATCATCATTTGCGATCATTCTTGTCCTGAAATTTATGCAGGTACCAGCGCATTTTTTTTTAATTATGACACATATTCCGAACGAACGGAAATTCACACTGGCGAAACGTATGTAAATGTGTTGTACGGTACTTATGAAAGATGGGGTGATTATACCGGTTCGCAAAGAAAATATAATGAAACGGGTGTAGTTTGGATGAACGGTAATTATGGCGTAGAAAGGGTTTCAGGGCCTTTCACATTCAGGGATAATGCAACATGGATTGCTAAATTGCAAAGTAACGACAGCCTGCCACTTGCAACTGAAGAAAATAATATACTCAGCGGAGGTACTTTTTATCCGAATCCTTTTGAAGGATTTTTTTCTATTGAACTGGATATTCCTGCAGACGGAGAAGTTTTTTTCCAACTTACAGATATACAGGGTAGAGTTGTAAAAGATTTGCTGATGGCAAAAGCTGAAGCTGGTAAAAATCAGTTTCGTTTTTCTACGCAACCACTTGCTGTCGGAACATATTTTTTGAAAGTTGTATTGAATGGAAATTTGTTCATGATAAAGCAGGTTATCAAACAATAACCTTGTGAATGTTTTTTTCTTTGCTGTCCAATACCCAACTTTGCCCGCATGCGCAGCAAAAAAAATAAGATAAGAACAGCCTTAACAGTTGAAGCAATTGCCGACGGGGGAGTAGGACTGGCAAGGCATGAGGGTAAAGTTATTTTTGTTGAGAAAGCTATCCCTGGTGATGTTGTGGATGTTCAGATAACAAGAAAGAGGAGCGATTATGAGCAAGGGTTTATCCTGCATTATCATACTTACTCGAACCTGCGCATACAGCCATTTTGCGATCATTTTGGAGTGTGCGGCGGGTGTACATGGCAGCAGGTGAGTTATGATACTCAACTTACTTTTAAGCAGCAATTAGTTTCTGATGCATTCCGGAGAATAAGGAAATTTACTGAACTTCCCCCGCTTGAAAAAATCCTTCCTTCACCCTATGAAAAATATTACCGCAATAAACTCGAATTCACTTTCAGCAATAAGCGTTGGTTTACGATTGATGAACTATCACTTCAGCCCGTGGAAAATGTTCAACATCCGGAACAAAACCTTGAAAAGAAAACGCAAACCAACGCTTTGGGTTTTCATGTACCGGGCAGGTTTGATAAAGTGCTGAATATTGAATACTGCTACCTGCAGGCGGCGCCTTCCAATGAAATTCGTCTTGCAACAAGGGCGTATGCTTTGCTGCACAGACTTACATTTTACGATTTGAAAGAGCATACCGGGTTTTTCAGAAACATTATCATCAGAACCACAACCACAGGGGAATGTATGCTGATAATGATTGTTGCAGATGATAAACCTGAAGTAGTAATTCCCTTTATGCAACACATGCAAACAACTTTTCCGGAAATTACTTCCCTTTACTATTCAATTAACAAAAAGCGCAATGATTTTTTGTATGATTTAGAAATGACACACTTTGCAGGCGCCACTCATATTACTGAACAAATAGAAAATGTAAAGTATTGTCTTGGTCCAAAATCTTTTTTTCAAACCAATCCTGAACAGGCCAAGGTCTTATACGCTAAAACGCTTGAGTTTGCTGACTTGAAGAAAGAAGATATTGTGTTTGATTTTTACACTGGCCTGGGAAGTATCGCATTACTTGCTGCCGGAAAATGCAAAAAAGTGGTGGGGGTGGAGAATGTAGAAGCTGCAATAGCGGATGCAAAATATAATGCAGCAGAAAACGGTATTGCCAACTGTGAATTCATTTTCGGCGACATGGCAATGATATTTAACGATGAGTTTATAGCTGTGCATGGAAAAGCCGATGTTGTAATAACAGATCCGCCTCGGACAGGTATGCACAAAGATGTGGTGCAGCAGCTCATCAGTTTAACCCCTCGCAAAATAGTTTATGTAAGCTGTAACCCGGTTACTCAGGCCAGGGATATACAATTATTATCTGAAAAATATGTTGTAAAAAAATTACAACCGATAGATATGTTCCCGCAAACTTACCACACAGAAAATATTGCTTTACTCGAACTAAAAGAATAAAATTACCGGAGGAGGGATTCTAGTTTTTTATAAGCAGGTTCGTTAAATACACTGGTAGCTGATTGAATAACATCTCTTTTTTCTTTCGCCGTAAGATGAAATGAAAGTGAAGCCCGTTCGTCATGTTCCTCAGGTTGATACTCAAAAGTGATTACCTCTGTTTTTACTTCTAACAGAGAACTTAATGCATTAATGATATTTTCATTCTGGTAATCTTGTATCTCTACCCAGTTGTTATACAAGGTCCCGATCGGGCTGAAAAATTTTTCAATTACACCCTGGGTTACGTCTTCTTGTATTTTCATTTCCTGTTCTATTCCCCTGATATTTACCAGCACAACGCCCGAAGTATTTGCATTGATCCATTCTTTAAATTCTTCAATAAATTTCCCGGAAACCTGTAACCCATAATTATCTCTTATACCCGCATCTAATACTTCTATTCCCGGCTTAGTTGGTAAGTGGACGTTTGGCAGGATGTAAGGAAAGGTACAATTCATGCGCAAAATAGTTGTAAAATTGATGCTATCTGCATCGTTGGCTGCAAAGAGTCTATGAAAATCCACTCCGTCAATTTCAGGTTTTGAAAACTGTTCCATCCTTTCTGATGCTACACACATATAAGAAAACTTCTGGGCCCCTATAAATAACTTTCTTTCATCATTTAGGATGGTAGGGTAAAACAACATCATCGGAATTTTTGCCTGCTGCTCTGCAACTTTATAAGTTGAAATTGGTTTTTCTAACAAACTGCCTGTATTTTCATTCAATACTTTTTCAAATATGTAGCCCCTGTCTTTCCTGAATTTGGTATCTCCCACTTTATATCCCTGCCAGGGATAGAACAAATCGTTTACCACCAGCGTAAATCCTAGGGCATTCAAAAGGTCACCGGAAATATTCTCAAGATATTGTTCATCATTCAAGTCAATATCCTCACCCTGCATTTTCCTTTGATACAACTCCCTGTAATAAGCGGCGGCTATCATGCCACCTGATGCGCCGGTTATGAGAGGGCAATGCTGCATGAGTTTGTGTTGCGTAGCGCTGTCAGCATCCTGCAGTACTTTCATAACAAACATGGTAGCCCGCAAGCCTCCTCCGCTGCAGTTCAGAAAAATCATTTTCGGTTTTCCTTGAGTGGTATCGAACTTGTTTTTCCAATTTTCAAGAATTTGTAAAGTAGCAAGTTTGTCCTCTTGTATAAAAGAAGTATCCGCAAATGCTTTCAACTTTTCAATTGAATATTCAGTTTCTTCTTTGTATGATAAACCGAATGCTTTGTTTTCATATTGGAGCATATCAGATTTCATCATCATGTTTACAAAAACAAGCAGTAAAATGAAGAAGAAGAATTTCCATCGCCCAAGCCAATAGGTATAGGCGCCGAATAACATGATAAAAATTGTAAACAGAAGTAAGATGCTTGAACCTGCAGGGATTCTAAATACTTTAAAATCAATGAGGAAAGAAAGCAGGATAATGAGAAGTAAACTGCTGAGTTCTATAAACAAAGCATTGGAATGATGCTGCCTGTATACACTGCGGATAATACTTTCAGGGTAGTGATCTGCTGATCGGGCGAGTTTCAATTCCAGGGAATGATTAAAGTAATAATCTACTTCAATGTCCTGTTTTACACCAGTTTCTTCATGCGTAGGCTCATCAGGGTTTATCAATTGAGATGGATCTTCAGGAGTGCCGTTTGTGAAATGCAACACACTTTTATGTGTTCTTGAAAAATATAACATTGACAACAAAACGAACACAAATATGCCACAGAATAATCCACCGGCCCTTATACCAATAACACCGAGATCGAGCAAGCCTTCAGTACTTTGAAAGGCGATGATTTTATAACTGTAAACAAGCAGGAACAGAAGTGGTACAATTGAGTTATTAAGAGTATAAGAAGCGAATGGGCGGTAGAGTGTAGCTAAAAATGAAAAATACCTTGCATGCAGAATGTAGCTTGTAAGGTTCCATACGATAAAAAACCCCCCAAAAGCAAATCCCAGAATAAAGAAACTCAGAAAATCCACTTTCCCCAGGTATTCAGGATCCAGGAAAAGTAAGTCAATACCATAACGGCTGCCTATGCCACCCGTGATAAAACCAATAATTAGCAGCCAGGAGAGTATAAGAAAATGGCTGCGTTTCAAGTGCAGCACAAGCAATTGAACCGGAAATGAAAGCCAGATACCTTGAGCATATTTTTTCATGTTCCTGAGAGTGTAACCTTAAAACGAAGGTAACAGTACACTTCGTTGTAAGTGGCCTAGAAAAAGCTATTCTTTCAACAATGCTTCTTTGCTTGTATGATTATGATTTCGGCATTAAAACCACTTTGTCAAGCCTAATGTGTTCTCCTTGAGAAGTTACTAAAAATTCTTCGCCTTTGAGGGTGATGATATCTTGGACATAAACTTCCTTAATTGGCTCTTGCACTCCTGTTTGCAGACGTATTTTCCTTCTTAGTACACTTGCCTCAGTAAGCTTGTCGTACAGTTCACAACTAACGGGTTTATAGTCTTTTTGCATGTTATTTAAAATGAATTGTGTTGTTGAAAGTTCAGAAAAAAGAAATGCTGCCCGCTCCTCATCAGGCAGCATTATAATAGGGGTAAATCGTTGCCCTTATAAAACTGTTAAAACAAAAGTAGTGACAAGCCCTCATCATTGCAAATAATTTATACATTTTATTATAAATATTCCGCTTTATTAATAAATTTGCCTTTTTAGTAACAAATAAGAAAATCCCAATCTTTTTTATGACGGAGAATTTACAACTTGATAACATTGATGTGCAGATCCTTGACCTGCTTATGCATGATGCCATGATGCCCTATACCGAAATTGCAAAGAAGCTTTTCGTTTCAAGTGGAACCATTCATGTACGTATGAAAAAACTCCACCAACTTGGCATTATCAAATCAGCCAACTTGCACATTAACCCTGCAAAACTAGGTTATGATATTACAGCCTTTCTTGGAATCTACCTTGAAAAGAGTTCATTGTTTGACGATGTTGTAAGGGATCTCAAAAAAATCCCCGAGATCATTGAATGTTATTATCTCACGGGAAATTACAGTATGTTCGTAAAACTCATCTGTCGGGATACTTTGCATTTACGTAATGTATTACATGATAAAATACAAATGATTCAGGGTATTGACAGAACAGAAACGTTCATTTCTCTTGAAGAAAGCTTCAGCCGGCCTGTGAAGGTGCAATTACCTGAAGGCGGTAAGTAAAGACCTAAACTCAGGTATCCGCTCTTTTTAAAACCATTTATCAAAGCAGGACAAAACCTGAAGCACCTTTATGAAGGTTAATATCCGATTTAAGGAGAATTGAAAAACAAGAAGGTTTCAAATTTAGCAAAAGTTACAGTGGGGTATAAGAAAAAGACCGTATCACTATTTCTTGCACTTTTCCATCAGTGGGTGCTTCACTAACCCAGGGCAATAACCAGAAATTCATGCGAACGTTTGTAACGTTACCCGGTGCAGGTATAACTATCGGGGCTGATACATTTCCGCCTTCATTTTTTACCCTTGCGGGGTGGTCAAGGTTAAATGACCAATATGCAATTTTATTTGTTTCATTTATCCCTTCCCCTTTATAGCTCGACCATTCTATCAATGTATCTGTCCAGGTAAAACTGTGCGTAGTAACGCCTACAAGATCATTTGGCTCGGTGTCTATTTCCTTTGTTCTTTCAGGGTAATATGGTCCAAAGTTTACTGGCTGCACAGAGTAGTGCATTGTTTCCTGTGCCTCAGCATTTCCCCATTTTGAAAATTCTATATCTACCTCACTGTTAGCCTGAGTAAAAAAAGATTCTGTATCCCAGGTGAACAATCCAAGTACAATATTCTCCGGAATATTCTCCACATCGCCCTGTATCACCCAGGTAAATGTTCCATAACCTATAATATCTCTGCCTACCACTTCTGATGAATACCATCTGCCGTCATGTTCAGCAATTTTCAAATGCAGGTAACCCAATTCATCAACATACACATCATTATAATATGGAGAAAAATAGTTCGGCCCCGGACCAACTGGATATTCGCTCATCTTTACATCCCAGGTTTGCCCTGAAAAGTACACCACATCTCCTATTCGATCCAACACATCTTCCGGATCGGACTGTTTGCATCCAGTTAAAAATGCTATTGAAAATGCCAGGATTAAACTATATCTCATATCAGTTATGCTTTAAGTAAAAAGTTGCCTTTTCATCACCTATAAAAACATCAAACCAGCCTTCCTCGGTTATCCATTTTTGATCTTTACCAACAAAAGCCAAATCTTTTGCAGAAATAGTAAAAGTAATTTTTTTTGTTTCTGAAGGGTTTAAAAATATTTTATCAAATCCTCTTAATCTCTTCACAGAAGGGGTTATGCTGGCATACCTGTCAGCTATATATAACTGCACCACTTCTCTTCCCGCAACTATACTTGAGTTTGAAACTTCAACTGAAATAGAAATTTTCCCGGAATGCAAAGTGTCATCAGATACCTGTAGGTTTTGATAGCTAAATGATGAATAACTTAATCCGAAACCAAATTCCCACTGAGGATTAAATGCATTTCTTCCAAATTTTGTATCAAGTGTTTCGGTGTGTTTATGGTCATAAAGTAAAAGTGATGCCTCGTGCCTAGGATAAGTAAATGGTAATTTTCCGGAAGGATTCACCTTGCCGGATATAATATTAGCAAGTGCATCAGCGCCATAATCACCAGGTTGATAAGCCAATAAAACTGCATCGCATGACGGCTCAATATCATTTACTAATAATGGCCTGTTTACTACTAAAACAAGAATGATTGGTTTTCCCGTTTTTGATAAAAGATGAAATAATAGTTGTTGTTCTGAGGGCAAAGTCAATGTATTGATATCGCCCACTTTTTCAGTAGAAGGTATTTCGCCCAAACAGAGCATGATAACGTCAGACGCATTTGCTGCTTGTACTAATTGTTTTTGACCTTCTTCGGTTTTCATAAAATCAGAAGAAAGATATTGCGAGTGTAACTTAGAAAAAGCCTCTCTGATTGTATTTTTGTTTTTATCGTCCCAGATTGTATCAACACCTTGCCAGGTTCTTGTCCAGGCTCCGTTTAACCAGGTCATACTGTTTGCTGACGGCCCTGTAATAAATATTTTCGCATTTTCTTTTAATGGTAAAATTTGATTTTTGTTTTTTAATAATGTTATTGATTCTTCGGCAGTTTTTTGACTCTCTTTTATAAAATCCGAAGAACCAAATTTTGAATAATCAAATGTTTTTGGCGTAAAAGGTTCTTCAAATAAACCCAGGTCTTTTTTTAATTGTAAAATTCTTCTTACAGAAATATCCAAACGGTCTTCAGAAATTTTCCCTTCTTTAACTAATTCAATAAGCAGAGTTGTAAAATCATAATCATTGGGAACCATACACATGTCTATGCCTGCTTCAACTGCCATGTACACGGCATCTTTTAATGTTGGCGCAACCATGTGAATATTGTTTAACTTCATTACATCTTCCCAATCAGTAACTGCCACTCCTTTAAACCCTAATTCATCCCTCAGCAGGTTGGTAAGAATATCTTTATTTGCATGAACAGGAATACCATTTATTTCACCGCTATTGATCATTACCGTTGCGGCACCACTTTCAATAGCTGCTTCGAAAGTTGGTAAAAAATATTCCCTCAATTGAATTTCATCAAGATAAACCGGCGTTCTGTCTTTTCCTGTTCTTGGAATACTATAGCCGTAAAAATGTTTCATACATGCGGCAACATGTTGAGGAGATGATAAATTATTACCCTGGTATCCCGTAACTGCAGCTTCTCCCATTTTTTTGGCAAGAAAAACATCTTCTCCGTATGTTTCGAAAAACCTTGACCACCTGGGATCTCTTCCAAGATCTAAAACAGGGGAAAAATTCCAGGGTATTCCTGATGCTCTTACTTCATAGGCAGTAATTTCCGCTGCTATTTTTACTAGTGCCGGGTTCCATGTAGCGGCTTGAGCAAGCGGTTGTGGAAATAATGTAGAACCAAGTGTATAATTTGCTCCGTGTATCGCATCTATTCCATACACAATAGGAATTTGTAGTCGGGTTTTTGTGGTTGCAACTGTTTGTATTTCGCCTATAATGGCATGCCACTGTTCAAGGGGGTACGCATGGCCACCGCAATTCAAAATAGAACCAACATGATACTGAATTAAAGCTTTTTCTAATTTTTCCTGGTTTAATCGATGAGGTTCATTCAAATTATATATTTCGCCTTCACAGAGCACATCCAGATTTAACTGAGTCATCTGACCCACTTTTTCCTCAACTGTCATCCTGGATAACAAGGCTTCGATATCAACCGAAGACTGTGCTTGGAGAAATAGAGATGATAGCAAACATAAAAAAAGAGTAGACGTTTTATTTAAGTCAAAAATGTTATTTGCCTTGGGTTTCATTTATGAGTACCATTTTGCCCCACAATTGTGGTGATTTATAAAAGCCATCATTATACGTATTATTCCAGCGATATTGTTTTTCTCTTCCTTTTTCCCGGGTTCCTGCATCAATTGCTAATTCAAGCAAATAAGTTTTTCCGGTTTCAAAAGGAGAAGAAACAAACTGATCTGTCGGAATGGAGAATTCAATTATATAACCTTCTTCCGTTTTCCTGGTGACAGCCTCCCCTCTTGCAGGTTTGTTTAACTTAAAATCCCAAATTTCAGGATTTCCTGTTGCTGTAATTCCAAGATGCTGATCGGATAAGAGAAAAGATTTTCTATTTGGCTGTGCTTGAGCATTCGTTGAAAATGCAATCTCAAACGCATCGCCATTCCATGTATCTTTTCCAAACTTGTTATTTTGTAAGGGAGTTTGATCTTTAATCATTGCGAAAACAGAAATTGCATTTTCCTGCGTACACATCCAAACAGACCCACTTTCTAAAAGAAGAGGTTCAGCTATGTAAACGGTTGAATCAAATTTGCCATCAATTTTTGGTTTTATATCCATCAAAGGAATACTGCTTGTTTTTGATGTAATTGTTTGAGAAGATACAAGTTGAATTTCATCCAAAAATATTTCACCCTCCGCATCAAATTGAATAATGAGATGTTTAATACTTGTTATATCTGCGTCAAATTGAGAAAGATCAAAGGCCGATAAAGGTATCTGTACTTTGGTCCATGCCTCTGTTATTTTTTGCCCCTCTATATAATTAGAAAAAACTCCGGTCCAGGCCTGACCACCGCTGTAATCTTCCAAAGCCATTGCCCATGGCAATCCTAATTGATTGCCCTTAGGTGAACGTACCATAAATTGAATGGATGCTTCATTATAAATTTCCTGTAAATTTTTCGGGGTCCATCCGTCCCAACCGATACCCATCCCTATCCAATTACAAACTCCGGAAGTTTTATTCCATTTAATGTACAATCCTCCTTCGCCGAGCATGGTATTATCAAAAATATTCTCTACCTGTATGCAAGAACTATTTTCTGTATGCCATAATTCACTTGAAAGGTAATCTTTGAAAATAGTTACAGCATAAACATTTTCAATATGAGGAATGGTTTCAGTTGCAGATGTATTGTCAAATAAACTAACGGGTTTAACTGCACAAGAGCAAAGTAGGGAATAAAATATTCCAGCTGTAAAAAAGCCAACGCTATTTGTACATGTTATACTTCTCATGGTTTGAATGGTGCATTTTCAGTAAATACCATTAAATCCATTAATGCCTGAGAGTACCCGGAAGTTGGATTTGCAAGCATAAGTACCGAAACCATTTGTAGCTTCTCTGGTTCATAAATCCCATTACCATAAGGATCAGCCGGTACACCATTATTGAGTGTAGGCAGATCAGAATATTTGATACTATATAATTTCCACCCATCATTTTCAGTTAATTTTACTTCTAACGAAAAAAGATCTTCAGTACCTGCCGTGTAAGTACCGTCTCCATTATCATCTTCTTTAAATTGAAATAAAACAATTGCATTTGATATTGATGGAATTTTTGAAAGCATCACATTAAAGTATACGTTATTCGGATTACTCGAAAGTGGGAATGTAGCTGCTCCATATGCAGTGGCAGGAATGTCAATTAACCCAATTAACCAATCCCAATTTACTTCTCCGCCCATGTCATAATATTTTGTTCCCTGGGCGGCAATTGTTGCATCAGTAATAAAAAAACTCATATCTGCGCCGGATTGTACAAAGGGAGCCCATCCCGGATTTATTACATCCTCAAAGTCAGAGAGTATGAAGCCACTGATATCTTTTGCTCCGAGTATTTCAACGGAACCGGAAAGTGTGTCCACTTCACCTGTAATGGTAAGCTGTACAGTACAATTTTCTGCCCGGAACATGGGAAGCGTAGTAGCTGAACCATCCCATAATGAATTTGTTGCATCAATGATCCTGGAAAAACCCTCCACACTGTAGATAGCGCCTGATTCTCCGCCTGTTATTTCAATTTTCCAGTTTACATTTTTTGAAAATTCTGCAGTACAATGGATTGTTTGTCCTGAAGAAAAGTCTACAGCACTATTGCTGATATTCAAACTATCCAGGATGGCAAATTCACCATAGATATCATTCAAAGAAGGGCCGTCAAAAATTGAATCGTCTGTCGTACAGGATACAAAAAACAGGGCGATTGCTGCAAAAGAGAAAAAAATTTTTTTCATAGAATTCAGAATTTCATTGAATAGATGAACGCAAAATCGTTTATTTTGTAAGATGGTGTAACATCTAAAGTATTAAAGTTGTTCCAGGAAAATTGGTTAAATTGACCCATAATGTAAGTTTTCTCAGAAAAATTCCAGCGCAAACCAGCTCCCCATAATTGCTGGTCACCATCAACTATATATTCATTAAAGTTAATGATCTCATCATACGCATTCACCTGGTTCGTAAACTCAAACCCGCTAAATGTATGTTGTTCAATCCCCAGTAGAATTTCTAACTGTGATACGACTTCTGCTGATATTCCAATTCCCAAAACTCGGTTTTGTAAATCAACCGAGGGCACACCGGCCTCTCCTGCTCTAGTTGTTGCATCGCTCCTGGTATTTGCGTCAAGTGTAATCTTCTTGTCAATTTTTAAAAGCTTTCCAATTTCAAGGGTAGTTCCTGCTTCCATCCTTGTGAAATCCCTTTTTGTTAAAGTGCCCTGGCCCCGAACTTCAGATAATACGGAATAAGCAGCATTTAATGTTACAGCGCTTTTCAAACCTGACCAATTGACACCTAAAACAAATCCTTGTCGATTGGGAGTGGCTTCACCATAGGGAGTAATATTATCATACTTAGGGTCAAATTCCATAAGGCCGTTTTGCAATTGCAAGTTATAGATATCTGATTCCCGGAGTAGGTCGAGCATTGTAAATTCTCTTATGATCTGATCGTTCGTAATTCTTTCATATGCGGCAGGCACTCCATTAAATGAAATGCGTTTTGTTTGAGCGCCGGGGCTTCTGAAATCTGCGCCAACGCTTTTCATTTGCACAAAGACTTCAATATTCCAAGGAAGGTATTTTGCTTTTATTTTAGAATCAAAAAAATTATCGCTCCATACAGGGGCTAGAGAATCATTTATTATCTCTGATGTTGATTTTCCTGCTTCTCCGCTCAGAGAGAAATTAAAGTTTGCTATTGTATGTTGTGCATTTGCCGTAACTGTAGTAACCGGAATTTTAACCTGCTCCAAAGTGGAAGCCGTTCCATTAAAATCATATAAATTGGTATAGTTTACTCCGAGGTCAAAATATTTACTTTGCACTAAAGTCATATTTGCTGCTGTGAAAAGCCTGTCAGGAACACTGCCATTTGTAGCAGCTACTCTGCCTGTAAATACATTCCAGTTTATTTCCTGTATATATTTCTTGAAAACTATTCCAAAATCAACCGCTGCTCCCTGCTGGCGCCAGGTATTATCATCAGAATAAAAATTATCATAATTTATCTGATCAGATAAATGAGAAAATACTGCCGGAGTATAGGCAGCTAACTCAGTGCCGGTATTGTAAAATGTATAAGGTGTGAGTTTGTAATTTATGTCTCCAACCTGGTACCGAACTACATCTTTAATAATCCCTTTCACATACAACTGTCGCACATCAAATGTTACCCCTGAGCCCCAAAATCCGCCAAAATCATTTCTGATGCGTACCATACTTTGGATTTCTATATTATCACCCGGCTTGATCTTCATTCCCAGGTCCACCAGGGTATGAGATGATAAACTTTTAGGTGCTGTCACTGTATCTGTTTCAACCAGGTCTTGTTCCAGATTATCAAGAAAAGCAAGTGCTCTTGCTGACCCGTTCAGTGTAAACTTTTTTACCTCCGTTTGTGCTAACACATTGTGAGATACACAAATGAGAAAAACAGAAATGAGTACTATGCTTGTTTTATTCACTAGAAAAATATTTTTAATTCAACAATTGTTTCCTGGTTTCGAAAAGCATCTTCCTTAAAACTTGTGTCAATGAATTTCGACCATTTATTTCTGACATATAAAATTGCATTTCTTCCCAAATCAATATCTAATCCGGCACCATAACCATTTCCTATTTGATTCCTTGGCCTTCGGGTTTCTTCATCTATATCTGTCAGGTAATTTCCTAATGTTCTTTCATATCCTAAATATCCCGATAACACAAGCCCATCTGTTATGTTATAATACACTTCAAATTCGCTTGCATATTGCCTGATGTATGCTTCTTCATCTAAGACTGGAATTGCTGACCAATCTCTTTGTGCACTGCTGTAATAACCCAGGTAAAATAAATACAAAGCCCTGTTAAACAATTTAGTTTTATATTTTAGCTGAGGTTCAAAAACAGAAAAATATTTTTTGTTCACAGCAACCCCGGAACTATCATCCGTTAAATTCACGGTTTCATATACATCCCTGTAAATAACTGAATAACGGTCATAAGGGCCAACATCTGAAGGAAAGGCAAAGCGCCAAAAGCGGGCCCTTGTTAAACCACTTATGGGATGTGTATAGGTGATAGTATTAGAAATAGCTTCAATTTCGCCAGTCATGGCGAATCCTACATTTACTGAAAAAGATTTCCAGATTTGTTCAATGTTTAAATCTATTCCCTGCCTGTTGTTTGACATCTGCCCCATGCGCTGCATAGCACTCCCAGTAGGACGTAAGACTGCATTACTTCCAATTGAACCTGCAGGAATTTCATTGGTAATATATTCAGTAACCCCACTGTTTAGAAATATAGAATTGTTATTTATTACATCCGGGTTAATTCTGAAACCGTGTAAACTAAATGTTGGAATACTTTTTTTCGCCGGCGTCATAATAGTGGCACTTATCAGTTCGCCCCAACCTTCCGAATGAGTGGGGCTGAAATATTGAGCTGCTCCGGCCTCTAGATGAAAACCAAAATCAAAGATTGTTTCTTTTACTTCAAAAGTGATTTCATTAAATCCAACTTTTTCAGTTACAAGGCTATCACTATAAGTAATACTATTCATTGTATTAATAGCGTAAAACTTTCCTGCGTCTTTTTCTTTGAAAATCCTTCCGCCATAAGAAACATTTGGTGTAGGGCTGAAGCCGCCATTCAATTCAGTTTTTCCTACTAATAATTTTGCACCTAAATGAAGCGGTAGTTCAGTTGCGTCTAACGCAAATCCTTTAAACGCTTTATTTCCCCACCGCATGTCCTGATCAACGGCGCCTTCATTAAAATACTTATCATATCTTGTAGAAACAGAGTTCGTAACAGGGTCCCAGGGATTACGTTCAAATAATGTAAAGCGGTTATACCCTCTGAAAGAACCCATCGTTAATTCAGAGATATAATGCCATTGGATACCTCCGGTCCTCACAGTAAAAGTTCCAAATTGAGTTTCATGGGTACCTGTAAAATTGATGCCGAGGTTTAATATCAAGCTTGAAGCTAAACGGGTTCCGGAGAGGGGATCCTGAGTGCTGGGTCTAAGTGAATCGGCTACTTGCCTGCCATAAGCTTCATCTAAATTGCCATTTAAATATTGATAAGTGTAAATATCAAAAGCCCATGATGTTTTAAGCGTTGGTCTGCCTGATACATTTAGTTGCAAAGTTGGCAATTGTGTGTCATCGCCAATAAACAATTGGTTTTGAGGCACGGTTTGACCTCCGGTAGTACTTAATAAATAGGGTAGAGAATTTCTTGTCTGTGTACCATAAAACCTGTAAAAACCCGCAACAGAAATTCGGTATAATTCACTTTCCTCTTTTTTGGGGAATAACCCAACTTTTGAAGTTTGAGAAGAATCAGAGTTTACCTGTGCGGTGATTTTAACGGGAATGCAACATGTTATGATGATAAAAGAAACTATAGGGAGCCGTAATACAAAAGTTGTTTGCAAAATCCCCCTACAGAAGGAAATAAATTTCTTAAATGATTTATCCGTGTACAAAGGTTTCATTTTGTCAATCAAAAGTAATACTTTTTGTAAAAAATACAATTAGTAATTACTAATTCATTTCCGGGATGGATTATTCCAGTTTTGCTTTTTTAAAAGTAATAGCCGGACCGGTAATTTGATCTTCCTTTTCAGGTAGAACATAAAAAGGAATATTTTGATATGCATAATGACCTTCATTATCATAAACATATAAAAATAACCTGTAGGCTCCTTCTTCCATGGGCGCCTTGAAAGTTATATTGCCATTTTTACCTTTCTGTTTCAAGCCCTTTATTGACGGGGGTTTTGATTCAACATCACCACCCGATTTCACATCCTGACTTTCAGAAACTATATCCCAGTCATACGTAAGTTTATCACCATTCTCATCATTTACTATCGCTTTAGCAGAACAGGATGAAAACGGATCTATTAAAATAGCATCCCCTTTTTGTTTACCATTCAGTTCTACAGATTGAACAACTGGTGCAGAGTTTAATGGTGTTTTTCCTGTCCAGAACTTTTCCAATATATCTACTGCCTGAGAAGAATTCCCTTTTTCATCAAACAGACCGTACCAGGTTGATGTTGTTTCTTGTTTTTGACCCCACAGAAAAACGTATGAGCCAATACATTTTTGAGAATCTTTATGGATATATTGACTATATCTATCTGCATAACTCAAAGCTTTTTCTGAACTGCTTTGTTCTACGGGTGCTCCCCAGATTGTTTTTTGAACTTCCCAATGGCCGTTCGGGCCCCATTCAGTAATCATGTAGGATTTATGCCATTTTGTAGTTCTGATTTTCGAATGTACTGAACCAATATCACCATATGTATTTATCCCATAGATATCAATATGCGGAGCTCTTTCCATAATCAACCTTGTTTCTGTGGTATCAAAACCTGCAGTTACTGTCAAAGTTGGGTGATTGGGGTCTAATGCATGGATCATTGCTGCTACATCATTTATTGCATACCAAACATTTGTATTTGTATAAAAGAGATCCACTTCATTACCAACACCCCAGGCTAAAAGTGCGGGATGATCTTTATAAGTTTTTACTACCTGAGTGAAGTTTTCTAACTGTTGTTTTACCTTTTCAGTATTATCATAGTCAAACCCATGCCGCTCATGTTGCATCCAGAGTCCGAGTAAAACAGTAAGTCCCTTCTCGTGGGCTTTGTCTAAAATTTCACCGGCATTTTCACTACCCCAGGTCCTAATGGAATTTGCCCCTATTTCAACTGCTTTTTCCAGGTGGTCAGTTCCTCCAACACCTTTTACATAGTAGGGTTGCCCATCTCTGTATAGTTGCCAGTTTCCGGAAGCATCCTGCGACACAGTAACCGGAATTGCCTGAGCACAAACAACAGCTCGTGTCAGAGTAAATGAAACAAAAATTGTGAAAAAGCTTATGATAAGCGGGCTACTTGATTTTTTCATAATCGGAATATTTTTTCTTGTCAAAAACAAATAACCTGGAAGGCCTGTGAGAAACATTTATTTGAAAATCATTTGTTTCTTTCACAAACTCAAACAGGTCTAATTTTTTCCTGAAATTCCCTTTGTCAAACTTCCTGTCAAGCACAACTTCGTAAAAAGACTGAATTTGGGACAATGTGAATTTTTTAGGTAACACCTGTTTCCAAAGTGGGAAACGTACTACGCCTTCCTTTAGTTTTTTATATGAATACTGTATAATATCCTTGTGGTCAAAAGCAAGTTTGGGTAAGTTTTTAACACTATGCCATGTGGTTTTTTCTGCCCAGGATGCAGCCCTTGGGTCAAACTCTTCTATGTTAACAATTGCGTAGTAGGCAACAGTAAGAACTCTTCCAAGCGGGTGCCTGTCAACAGCGCCGAATGTATGTACCTGATCAAAATTGATATCCCGGATACTTGTGAGGTCTTTCAATATACGATCGGCCGATTTGTCAAGATCTTCATTGGGGTAAACAAGATCGCCGGGTAATGCCCAATATCCTTTATAAGGCGCAGCGCCTCTTTGAATAAGTAATACCTGCAGTTCTTTCTTTCCCATCCCAAAAACTACACAATCAATTGAAACTGCGATCTCAAAGAACGATTCAATCGGAACGGAGTATATCTGGTATTTTGTTTCCTGTTTCGCTGCTTTTGTAATGTTTGACATAATTCTGTAGGGAACAAATGTAAGAAAGATTATGGGCTGATCATGCATGAAATTGAGAAATTCTTACTTATTGTAAAAAATACTTTAAGCTTTTTGTAATAATTACAAAAAGTGTATTTATATTTACCCCATCAACTTTTTAACTTAAACTAACTGTATGAAAAAATTAATGTTCTCACTGGTGCTTTTCTGTCTCATAACCGGCCTGAAAGCACAGACTTACAATGTTACCTTTAAGGTAAACATGAATGAGGTTACTGATCCTTTTACAACACCCGAAGTAAATGGTTCTTTTAATGGTTGGTGTGGCGGCTGCGCTGCAATGACTGACCCAGACATGGATGGAATTTGGGAAATTACAATTGCACTTTCTCCGGGTACCTATGAATTCAAATATGCTTATGACAGCTGGGCTGGTCAGGAATCCCTTACTCCGGGTTCGCCGTGTACAATTACCAGTTTCGGTTTTACAAACAGGACACTTACTGTAGATGCTTCTGATATTGTTTTAGATCCGGTTTGTTGGGGTAGTTGTGATGATTGTGGTGCCGGAACTATATATAATGTAACCTTCCAAGTGAATATGACTGGTGTTACAGAATCATTTACAACCCCGGAAGTAAATGGTGTTTTCAACGGATGGTGCGGAGGTTGTGCTCCCATGTCTGATGCAAATGCTGATGGAATCTGGGACATTACTATAGGATTACCGGCTGGCACTTTTGAATATAAATTTGCCTATGATACATGGGCAGGTCAGGAAACATTAACAGAAGGGTCTCCCTGTACGATAACTTCATTTGGTTTCACAAACCGTATAATCACTGTTGCAGATGATATCGTTTTAGATCCCGTAATCTGGGGTACCTGCGATGCAATCAATACAACAGTTACACCCAGCGGGTCAACCACAATTTGCCAGGGATCTAACGTTACCTATACTGCAGCTGCAGGCTATACCGCATACCAGTGGATGAAAAATGGTATTTCTATTTCGGGCGCAACCTCGAATACTTACGTTGCTAATGCTCCGGGAAACTATTCAGTTGTTATAACATCAGGAACAGCAACCGCTACTTCTGTTGCTTCAACTTTAGTGGTTTCAAAGCCTGCACCAAAAATCCAGGTGATGGGAAGCCTTGATATATGTACAACAGGTTCCGTGTTGTTGAAAGGTAAAATTGGCGTTGGAAGTACTTATAAATGGTTCAAAAACGGGGTTCAAATTGTTGGCGCACCTTTAAGTTACACAGCTACATCAATTGGTACATACAAACTCACTGAGACCACTTCAGCAGGTTGTTCAAAATCTAAATCTGTGATGGTTACTTCTTCTTGCAGGTTAACTTCAGCAGGAAACTTTGGTGAATCAATCAGCATCTATCCTAATCCTGCTAATCATGTTTTCACCCTTGAAGGTATTACAAATGCAACTGCAGGCGTACAGGAAGTTTCTGTAATTATGTATTCATCTACCGGACAGGAAGTTTATAATGAAACACTTCAGGTTACAAATGGAGAAATAAATAAGACAATAACTTTAGGCAACGACATTGCGAGTGGAGTGTATATGGTAAAAATTGTTGGCAATGAACTGTCAACTACTAAATCACTTGTTATAGAATAATATTTAAAATAAGGCAACTTGGAAGCTCATTCTCAATCAGAGAATGGGCTTTTTTATTACCTCTTCTTTCGCCGGAGTGCAGCAATTGAAAGTATTCTCTCAGATAGTTTTGTAAATTATCAGCAATCAGAAAAATAGTACTTTTTCCAGCCCTCCATTTTCGGGAGCTCAAATCTTTTTCTGTTGCATTTTATTGAAACCGCGAGCGGATTTTTGTTACATTGTTCAATTCTTTGTTCAACAAAAAGGTGCATTGTTTGTTAAATTTTTTACTTTTTGTAAATCTTACAAAAACCGTTAACTTTACTTTCTTTTTTATATCTTTAAAAACTTTAATTTATGAAGAAATTATTTACCTTCTTAATCTTTTGCTGTCTTGCAGCCGTTGCAAGTACACAAACCTATAATGTTACTTTTTATGTTGACATGAATGAAGTAACTGATGCATACACAGCACCGGAAGTGAACGGGACTTTTAATGGATGGTGTGGTGGATGTGCTCCCATGAGTGATTCCGATGGAGATAACATTTGGGATATAACTATTGCACTTGAAGCGGGATCATACGAATACAAGTTCGCTTATGACAGCTGGGCAGGACAGGAATCCCTTGTAGAAGGATCCCCTTGCACTGTTACCGCTTTTGGTTTTACAAACAGAACTTTAGATGTTTCAGGCGACATGGAATTAGATGTTGTTTGCTGGGGGAGTTGTGAGGCATGTGATGGCGTTGTTCTTGCTCAAATGGATCTACCTGTAACTTTTGAAGATGCAGGAGTAGAGTACGGACTGATCGGATTCGGTGGAGCTGAGGCTTCAACAATTGAAGAAGACCCGACTGACGCAACCAACACCGTAGCGAAAGTGATTAAATCGGCAACCGCAGAATTATGGGCCGGAACAACAATTACAAATGCTGCCGGAGAAGGTTTTGCAACACCAATACCTTTTACATCCTCAAGTACACAAATGACTGTTCGGGTGTGGTCACCTGATGCCGGCATACAGGTTCGTTTAAAAGCAGAAGATCATCTTGATCCTACAAAATCTGTAGAAACAGAAGCAACAACAACTGTTGCCGCAGATTGGGAAACCCTCACCTTTGATTTTGCAAATGAAGCTGCCGGTACTGCAGAAATAAATCTTTCTTATGCTTATGATAAAGTATCCATCTTTTTCAATTTTGGAGTAACAGGCTCAGTAGCCGGAGAAAAAACTTATTATTTTGATGATGTAATGTTCACGGAAGGCGCTCCTGAATTTTATGATGTAACTTTTATAGTAGATATGAGTACCGTTACTGAAACATTTACAACCCCCGAAGTAAATGGAACTTTCGGCGGATGGTGCGGAGGTTGTACACCTTTAAGTGATGCAGATGGTGATAATGTTTGGGAAACAACTCTTACTCTTGAAGCAGGAACCTATCAATATAAATTTGCTTATGACTCATGGGCAGGTTCTGAAACTCTTGCAGAAGGTTCTTCATGCACAATTACAGATGGCGGATTTACGAACAGGATCATTGACGTAACAAGTGATGTTGTGTTAGATGAAGTATGTTGGGGTAGCTGTGCAGATTGTGGTGTTGTAGTTCTTACACAAATGGATCTGCCTGTAACGTTCGAAGATGCAACAGTAGAATATGGACTGATTGGATTTGGCGGCGCTGAAGCTTCAACAATTGAAGTAGACCCGACTGATGCAACCAATACAGTTGCAAAAGTTATTAAATCAGCTACTGCAGAATTGTGGGCCGGAACAACAATTACAAATGCTGCCGGTGATGGTTTTTCATCCGAGATACCTTTTACTGATACAGATACAAAAATGAATGTTCGGGTATGGTCACCTGATGTAGGTATACAGGTTCGCTTAAAAGTTGAAGATCACACAGATCCTACTAAATCAGTAGAAACTGAAGCAACAACTACTGTATCTGAAGATTGGGAAACACTTACTTTTGATTTTGCAAACGAAGCTGCCGGCACTGCCGAACTAAACCTCTCTTACACTTACGACAAAGCCTCTATCTTTTTCAATTTTGGTGTAACGGGTTCAAC
>JBJXHH010000172.1:0-5798 GCA_046160675.1 Chitinophagales bacterium | reverse complement strand
CGCAATATATATAGATATACTCATAATGATATTTTAAAGGGTGACGAAGTTAAGTAATTAGTAAGCAATTTAAAATGCAATTTATATACAGTGAATTAACAAAGCTCCTAGTAAACCATGAAATTAGTTCGTATGGAAGAGATCATAATAATAAAATGTTTGCTAATGATAATTATTGTCATTCCTCAAGCCCCACCGCAGATTAAGCGCTGGTCTTTCTCCTTGCCGTAAAAATGAATCCCAGTTCTGCACAAGGAGTATTGAAATTGGATTCTAAACACTAGAATATCAGTTAAAGAACCAATCATGTCGATGACAATAAATGGAATCTTGCAGGTCATTTTTAATTGGACAACATTAAAAGAGTTTAGAAATTAAAACAAATGTTTTACCTCTGTTTTACCATAAATAACAAAACCTTCATAAATCATTGATTTACAAAGGTTTTTATAACATTCTGGTGATCCCGCTGGGACTCGAACCCAGGACCCCAACATTAAAAGTGTTATGCTCTACCGACTGAGCTACGGAATCAACTCACTTTTTTTCAAAGTGCGGGCAAAGATAGGGGTTGAAAGCCTTTTTTTATAGGGGTGTTGAAAAAATTATAGAGCAATAACTCCATCAGCAACAAATACCAATTCTTCTTTCGGTTGTGTAATGGCATCTATTTCAGATTGTGGTTTGCCTGCATCCATCGCCAGGTGTTTCAATTCTTCCACAGATATAGTTTTCATAGTTGCATTTCCTTCAATAACTACGTTTTTACCGGGTATATCCATCGGAACAAAAAAACCGTAATCTTTAAAAGTGATCATCATGCTTTGTCCGTCCCCAATATCCATTTTCATCCAGCAACCCTTGTTTTGGCAACATGCACTTACCGTGCCTTGTACTTTCCCCTGGTAAGTGGAAGTAGTTTTCACAGATGCCACTAATTCCGGAATGCTGATAGCACCTTCTTTCGAAATTTCTTTTCCGTACCCGCCAATGCTATTCGGTTTTACAAGATCTGCCTGTTGTTCTTTTGCCTCTTCTTTTTGTTCAGTGGTTTGTTGCGCATCACTGCTGCAGGAACTGAATATCAGAATTGTTACAGCAAAAACCGGTAAAAACATTTTTTTCATAATCAAGATTTTTATTTTGAAAACAATAATTGAAAATAAAAGGAAGGTTTGCGCAATTTTTCCCGTAAGTCTACATCTTCAAACATAACTGAAATAGTTTCCCGCAATACTCTGTTCCTGTTCGCTTTTCGAACTACAAAATTAAAGAGCCATTGGTAATTTACCAATTGCTGCATACGATGGCTTAACTTTAATTCGTCCCAAAGCCGCCTGTAAATAGTTTCATCATATTGCTTCAGCCTGTGTGCGGAAAAGTCATTTTTTTCAATACACTCTTTTGCTTGTAAAGCAGCACACATGCCACTCATAACAGCATTGCCAATCCCTTCCCCTGTGAAGGGATCTATGAGTGATGCGGCGTCTCCCACCAACATATAATTATCACCACTGAGTTTTCTTTTTTTGCTGCCCAGCGGCAAGCCGTAGCCTTTTATCTTGTCTACAGGTTCAGCATTTTTGAATCGTTCTTTCAATTGGGGGTATTTTTCAATTACCTCTGGCAACTTTTTTTTGAGGTCAATTTTCTTTTTACTTACATAATCACTGCGCATGCCGAGGCCTACATTTGCTTCGCCATTTGGCAAAGGGAATATCCATAAATATCCCGGCAGAAAATCTTTGAGAAAATGCAGTTCAATGTAATTTCCCTCCTTCATGCCGCTTACATTTTTATAATATGCCCGGATGGCTGCGCAGTAATGTTTTCTGTCTACAGAAATATTTCCGATTTCCTGCGCAAATTGAGAATGTGCCCCTGAAGCATCAATTACCAACTTGGACTGGAAAGCAACCTCGTTATTTTTTGAAGTAAGCAGGAAGCCAGTATCATTCCGTTCAATTTTTGAAATTTCTAAACCCTGATGAAGCTGTATGGAAGAATGTTTTTTTACTTCATTAATTAAAAAGTCATCAAAATCCACCCGCTTAGAAATAAATCCGGGAGCCTGTGTGCGTTCTTCTTTGTTTTTATTGTGATTGATTTTAAAAGGGATCATCAGGGATTCCAGGTTGGGTGCTACAAATTCTACTCCCCAGCAGTTGAGTTGTATGGGAGCAAGGGAGAGTTCTTTTACAATGTTCATGTCGAGCCGATTAAAGATCTCCAACACTTTTCCACTCAGCGCATCGCCGCAAATTTTATCTCTTGGAAAAATTGCTTTATCAACCAACACACAGGGGATATTTTCCTTGGCAAGAAACATGGCAGCAGTTGCTCCACCGGGTCCGGCTCCAATAATAAAAACTTCAGTAGAAATTGTTTGCATTCAGGTTCTGCAATTCAGCAGTCAGGCGCAAAAATAGGAGTTGCGAGTTCAAAGTTCATATCAGCAGAAGAGTTTACCCGGTTTTAAAACATTCCGTGCTCATTCACCATTCTCTCAGGCACTGCTTGCCCGATATCCCATAATTCAGCAATTTTAGAATCTTCAAAACGCAAGATGTGCATTACTGCAAATCCGCTTTCTGCGGGGTTTTGGCGTATATGTGAGTACACAGCTATGAAATCTCCATCCTCCAAAATTCTCTTGATTTCAAATACTTTATCGGGATTTTGTTTTGCATTTTCTTCCATCGCTGATGCTAATGAATTTGCATCGCCTGCAAAGAAAGGGTTGTGATGGATGAAATTTTCAGAGGCATACACTTGAAATGCCTCGAACGACTTGCCAACAGCGGTAAGTTGCAGGAAATCAATACTTATATCTTTTAATGTTGATCTGCTCATAATTCAGGTTTGAATGAAAATCAGATATTAACTATAAAAATATACAGAAGGGTTGGTTTTTGAAATTCACCACTATTGGCTATTGACACCGAGCAATTTGTGTTACAACTTTGTACTAGTAAATCAAAAGAAAACACACATGAAAAACATCATCATTTCCATCATGCTCCTGTGGCCCTTCGGAAAATACATTCTCACCGGGCATACAAACACTGGCGAAATTGTACAGTTACGCTTCATTAAAAAACCTGAATGTTACCTCAATGAAACATTTTACATGGATACAAAGAACGGCAAAGACTTTTTCTATGTAAACTACCCCACGGAACATTACCTCATATTTGATTATTATTCACTTAAAAACACAAAAAATGAAAAAGAAACACCTGTTAACGATCGCAGTAGCGATGATCTTGCTGATGACAGCATGCAGCCCCACTAACACCCATGATTCATACGCTTATTATTATCAGAATTACAAGAACACCAACCTGAAATGTAAGTGAAAAGGAGGGTTGTAAAACACCAACTATCATGCACCGGAGGTTCCGGTGCATGTTTTTTAAATTATTTCCTGCATTCGCCTTTTGTGTATTCTGTTATCCCATTGCATTCGGCTTCGCATGCATTGCCATAGGTTTTGTCATTGCAGCCGCACACAGGGTCGTACTGCATGGTACAGACGCAGTCAGGGTCAGGAGTTTCTTTGCAAGTTTCTTCATCACAGGTTCCTGAAAGCAGGGGAAGCAGTAAAGAAATACAGAATACAAATTTTACATTTTTCATAAATAATAGTTTATTGAAATGAAATATTTTCAGCTTTCAGTAATGGCTCGTCTTTCATACGTAAAATAATTTGTGCAACAGTTAAAACATCTTTGCTGCAGTATTTTGCGATGCGATCAAGATCAGAATTTTCCCAATAGATTTTTCCTACCATACTGCCGTCAATATCATCTTTCGGGGTTGGGATGTTTAATATAGTAGCTAGCAAATGCAATGAAGTATAATGTTTAAAATCACCGAACTTCCAGAGTTCCAGCGTATCAAGAAAATTTGTTTCCCAGGGTTTTTTGCCATATATATCTAGTACTGGAGGAAGAGGCATATTATTAATCAAAAGCCTTCGGCAGAGCCAGGGTATATCAAACTCTTTGATATTATGCCCACATAGTGCAAAATTGTTTTTTGAAAAATTCTGGAGGGTTTCAGTAAATTCTTTAAGCAATTTTTTCTCGTCATGCCCGTAGAAAGTTTTTATTCTTAATTCATACTCGTTATTGGTTTTCTGAATATATCCGCAACTAATGACAATGATTTTTCCAAATTCAGCATAAATTCCTGCTTTACTGAAATAATGAGTTGCTTTGTCTTCTTCTTCTTTCCGGAAACGCCCTACTTTATCTTCAAAGAGTTTTTGAAAATGTTCAGGGAGTTCATCATAAGCTTTTACAGCCGGTACAGTTTCAATATCAAAAATAAGAAGCTGTTCCGGTCGGATATACTGAAGCATACTGCATATTTTTAGAGTTGAAAAATATGCAATATTTTTTACTTACAAAAAGATCAAGTATGCTTTTTACCGAACATGGGCAACATCATCCCTGTTACTCCTTTTCCTTTTTCGGAAACCAGAAAAGAAATAAGATCAGCAATATCAGCCAGCGGAGTAAATTTTTTGAATTGTTCTTCCGTTGCCCAACTTAAGTTATTTGGGGTTTGTAAAGTGTCTGGCAAGATAGTGTTTGCACGGATATTAAACTCCCGGCATTCCTCAGCTACGTTTAAAGTCATTGCTACCACTGCGCTTTTGCTTGCTGCGTAAACAGCATTTCCTTTCATTGGGTGGATTGCGGATTTTGCGCCTATGGTTACTATAGCTCCACCGTTTTTAATTTTTAATAGCGGGACAATTTCTTTCAGGAGTAAAAATGTTGGCTTTACATTAAGCTGCATCAGGAAATCAAAATCAGGAAGGGTATAATCTGCTATGGATTTCCCTTCTTTATACCCACCGGCAATATGTACTAAACCAAAAACATCCTTAGCTGCCAATACAATTTTTTTAACGGCATTCTCATCTGAAAGGTCAGCTAATACTGGAAAAATTGTTTTATCAATTTCTGATGGGAATAATTCTTTGAGTTTTGCTTCATTTTTTTCACTTACAACACTTGCATGTAACCTCCAACCTTCTGCCAATAATTTTTCTACAACTACTCTGCCTAACGCACCGTCAGCGCCTGTAATTATCAGTGATTTATTTTCCATAATAATATTAAAACTTTACATGCAACGTTTCAAAAAAACCAATTCTTACTCTTTACTCATTTCTTTTCTTTCATAAGGCCTGATAATAAGCCGTATCGCCCTGTCGTAAGTAAAATAATTCCACATCCAATTCATAAAAACCATAAAACGATTTCTAAAACCAACTAATGTTATTAAATGAATAAACATCCAGGCATACCAGGCTAAATATCCACCGAAAGAAACAAAAGGAAGGTCTACAACCGCCTTATGACGCCCGATGGTAGCCATACTGCCCTTATTCTTGTATTTAAAAGGTAAAGGTTTTTCATTTTTTTGTATTCGAAGAAAATTTTTCGCAAGATTTTTTGCTTGTTGTAAAGCTACTTGCGCAACCCCGGGATGCCCTGACGGGAATTTTTCATCGGCTGTTAATAATGCAATATCACCTACTGCATAAATATTTTCGTAACCCGTCAGTTTATTGTAAGCATCTACAATGTACCTGTTTCCTTTTGCAATTGATGCTTCTTTAATGCCTGGCAATGTTGCCCCTCTTACCCCTGCGGTCCAGATAACATTGTCAGTGTGAATTTTCCTGCCATCATCTAGTACCAGGTTATTACCGTCATAATCATTCACCTTTGTGTTCAGCCAAACTTTTACGCCAAGTTTTTCAAGATATTTTTTTGCGT
>JBJXHH010000171.1:0-37352 GCA_046160675.1 Chitinophagales bacterium | reverse complement strand
ACAAATTTTGCAAGATGGCCTTCAATCGTACTGGTCGCCAGGTTTCTCAGTTTTGCAATTTCAAGGATTTTATTTCCTTCTTTATAAAGCTGCAGGGTGATGTTATACGTTTCTCCTTTTTCAGGTTTTATTGCTTTTTCTTTTTTTGTTAGCGTTGGAATTACAGCTGGTGATTTTTGCGGGGGATGGTTTTGTAAGATGTTTTCATCTTTTATAAAAACATCTCCATCATACCTGAGATGAAATAATTTTTTTAGTTGAGATTCCAGGAAGCCGTAGAGTTCTCTTACATACTTTAAGTATTGTTTCACTTTGCTTGCATGCTTCAAAGTTTCAATATGAGTGTACAAAGGAGTTAAAATATCTTTTGAATAGTTTTCTGCAAAGTAGAGAATTCCTTTTGAGGCCCTTTCCTGGAGAGTTTGCCTGCTGAAATTTTCCTTGAGAAATAGTTTTTCCAACTGTGTTCTGAATTTTTTGGCAACATCATTTAATTCTCTTGCCTTGTTCAGCATCTCAGCCGCCATTAAAGCTGTTTCACTTTTTTCAGGAATATTTTTGCTCATAATAAATTCGCAATATGCTGAGAGTTCAGTTGCTACTTTGGAAAAATCAAATGATTTTATGAGTTGAACGGATAAATAATTTCTTTTCTCCCGTTCCAGCATTTGTTGCAATTCGTTCACATGATTTTCCCTTTCTGCAAATGCAACAATACGTTCCTCCGTTGTAATTACATGCGGGTTTATTTTACTCAGCAGTATCATTCCCTCCAATGTAGTACAGCGGCTCAGGGCTACGTATACCTGCCCTGCAGCAAAACTTTGTCCGGCATCAATTACAACATTTTCAAATGTCAATCCCTGGCTTTTATGAATAGTAATAGCCCAGGCTAAGCGAATAGGGTACTGTGTGAAAGTTCCTATCACCTCCTCATCAATGCTTCCTTTTTCTTTATTAAATGTGTAGCGGATGTTTTCCCATGTTTCTTTCTCCAGCATGAACTCAGAGTTATCGTCCTGCATGATCACCTTTATTTCATCCCTATAAATCGTTTTTATTGTCGCAAGTTTGCCGTTGTAAAATTTCCTTTCTTCCCCGCTGTCATTTTTAATAAACATGATCTGTGCGCCTGGTTTCAGAATCAATCTTTTATCAGTTGGCAATGCATGTTCATTAAATTCATTTTTAACAATTCCTTCAAAAACAAATTCCTGACCGCTGAGCCTTTTTAATTCCATGTTATTGATATTGTCAGCTTTATAGTTATGTGTAGTGATGGTAATCGCTTTTTTTTCTGCTTCAAAATGATAGTTTGGAAAATAGCGGTTATGCAGGGCTTCATAATCATATTCTGTCACTTCATTATTGCGCACATTATTCAGAATGTCAATAAATTTTTGCTCTTTCTGCCTGTATATTTTTTTTAACTCTATATAAGTAAGGTCAAACTCCAGCATTACCTGTGCATCAAAAAAGAAAGGGCTAGCATAAAATTCCTTTAAAATATTCCACTCTTCATTTTTTGCAACCGGCGGAAGCTGGTACATATCGCCAATAAATAAAACCTGCACACCGCCAAAAGGGTATTGATTTCTTCGAATACCTTTTAAAATCGTATCAATACAATCCAACTGATCACTGCGCAACATACTCACTTCATCAATAATAAGCAATTCCAGTTCCTCCATCACTTTTCTTTTCTGGTTGCCAAGCATGATCTTTTTAAAAAGATTACTTTTATCTGCAGCAACTGAATCTTCTGCAAATGAACGCACGGGAAGAAAAGGCTCAAACGGCAATTGAAAAAAACTATGCATCGTTACACCTCCTGCATTAATGGCTGCAACACCCGTTGGGGCAACAACGGCAGTCTGTTTGTGTGTATGCTCCCGGATATATTTTAAGAAAGTAGTTTTTCCTGTTCCAGCTTTGCCTGTAAGAAAAATGTTTTGTGCTGTATTATTTACCAGGTCAACAGCAAGTGTAAAAATTTCATTTTCTACGTCAGTATGCATTGGGATGAAGGTACGGAAGAAACTAAAAATATTGACCAAACCCCAGAACAAAGCCGTTCTTATTTACATCGAAGGCATCAACTCCAAAATCAATGCGCAACACAGTATTATAATTTTTTTTATACCCAACTCTCATCCCGCCGCCTAAAAACCAACGGTAATTTTCCACATTAAACAATTCTTTGTATTCCGTTCCTTCCGGCTGCCAACTTCCCATATCAGAAAACACAACAGCCTGCACATACCCGATTGGTTTTTCAAAAATAGTTTGCCTGTATTCGGTGTTCAGAACAATCTCAGAAGTGCCTCTTGCTATTCGATTTCCAGAGCCCCGGATATTAATGTAGCTGTCCAGCACAAATGGCGCAAACGGTGTTTCAATATTTTTTGCTGTTCCGAGGCGTAAACGGCTTGCGAAATTTCCTCCAGCGCCTACCCTTTTATAATATGTAGTTTCGTTTAGTACCTTCCAAAAACTTCCATTATAATTTGCAAAAACCTGTTCGAAAAAAAACTGGTTTTTAAATCCTGCAATAAATTGATTAAAAAAATCAATATAGTTTGCAGTATAAATTGTTTTGAAAAGATATTTGTCAACACTTAGCGAATCGGGTAATGTTGGAAATAATTCATCTTTTTCAATAGCATATTTTTCAAACAAATAGGCGCCTCCTGCGCTCACAGTATTTTTTCTGTTTATATGATATAGGGCCGCTGCTTCTAACAAGTATAAATCATATAAATATGAAACTACAGTACTGTCAAAAAAAACAGGTTCCAAAGTGCTGCGTTTTAAAACATTTGCAGTTATACCCCACTCGGAGGAAAATAAATATGGTGCCGCTAAGTAAAGCTGTACACTATGCCTGTCATAGTACTGGTAAAAACCACCGAGCTGAATCCCGTTTCCTGCAAAATTATTATCTGCTACCCCTACCAGAAACCAAAAATTTTCTTTTATACCACCAATATTAATAAGTGGGAAAACAGATAAATTTTCTGTAAGAATAATTCTTAGAGTATCACTCTCTAATTTGTATTGTACATCAGAAAAAAGCTGAATGTTGCGTAAATATTGTATTTCATTTTCAATATGAGCCGAATCAATCTTTACATCGGTATGCAGTTCAGTAATTTCTGCAAGAAACCCAGGTTTTGTTTTTTTCAGGCCTTCATACTCTATATGTTTTATTGTTTGCCCGGCTGCAAGCAGAGGGATGAACAAAAAAACGAATCCTGCGTAACGTAAGTTATTTAATATATTTAAAGCCAAGGTTAAATGTTTGGCCGGCCCCGGCATTTTCACTTGCGAAAAAATTTGTGTACAAACCTTCAAGCTGCAATTTAGAAAATAGTTGATACTTGAATCCTATGCCCGCCTGTGCGTAGTACCCGGAATAATATGATCGGGAAGAACCATCTATTGGCGCTTCGGGCAGATGTATAAAGTCAGGAGATACCTGCGTCATAACATACGCTGTTGTTTTAGATGATAAAAAATAACTGTAAAAAACACTCACCGGTGTTGAAAGAACAGTCGTTTGTCCGCTGGCCTTCGGTAAGCGAAACAAAAGGTCAGCTTCCGCAAAAAATTGTGATTTGTTATTAAAGTTTTTATCAAAATAAAATTGATTCCACCATGTAAATTTATCATAATCGAGGAATGGTTCGTTTTCTAAAGAATCGGCAAGTGGTATCCAAAATGAACTCGAGAATGAAAAGTTTTTTACTCCATTACATGGATTTATTTTTATGCGAGGGCCAATACTTGCAACTTCGGTTCTTGAAAAGTCATTGTTCGCAAAAGAAAAAACTTTCAATGGCGAAGATCCTTCCATTGAATCAAGCCGTACTGCTTTCAGGTTCACATCCAGCCCTATATTTATCCTATTACTTTTTGAAATGCCGTAATTAAACTGTAGCATCCCTGTGTAATATGTTTGCTGACCAGGGGCATCAATAAACTTTCCATCTTCATTGCGATACCCATCCTGCGTATATAAGTTATTAAACAAACTTATTTCATACTGGTTATGGCTGAGTAAAACAGATGGTGTGTAGTTCTGCACATTTGATGTTGATTGTGCTATCACGGTATATCCTTTGCATATAGAAGTAATAATTAAAAAACCGTATACAACCTCTTTCATCACTATTCTTTTCGTAGTAAAATTACATAACTAAAGAATCTGCTATGACGGATACCTTATATTATTACAAAACAATGAAAGTATGTATAAACGGTTAGAACAAGCTTATAAGATTGATGAATCAGTAATGTGTTGGGGAGTCACAATTGACAAACAAACAGGAAACCTCTTTCACATCTATGCAACACTACTTGCAGAAGGGTTAATGCTACCAAAAAAGCCAGTAAAGTATTCTTTAACGGATGCTAGATTGCGCTTTTCACCGGCTGATTAGGAAGTGTTATTGAATATTTCCCTACAAACGAATGTCTTTCGAACGAAAGCAACATCATTTGCAGTTCTCCTGGGCGTTCTTCATCATAATAAAATAAAACTCCGTCTATACCTACCTTGTGCGAGTCAAGCCATTTTCCATCTTCAGATAAGACGAGGGCATATTGGGCATTATTTTCAATCTTGTTACTTAGAAAAGATTTATAAGATTCATAAAATGAGTGATTCGAAATTCCCATTGAGATTTGATACCCCTTGTGCAGGTCATCATGCTTGAGAGTAGGTATATTCTCCAACTTCAAACCCCCAAAAATCAGCCTCGTCTGTGTTGTATTTCCTTCGTCTGTGTAAAATAATTCAAGCTCTGTAGTTTTCTCATTTGTAGCTGCGGTAACATCTCTGAACATGATTTTGTTAAGTGTATAGAACCTTCCCAGTTCCGTTTGCCGTGGGTTATTTCTATTATAGATTCCGGGTGCATCAAAGTTTGCATACTTTGTATCATTACTTAGAAAATGCTGCACAAGACTAAAAGTATCAGGAGAAATAATATTTGGCATTTTTTTCTGCCGTTCTCCTTTTACCGGATAATATTCATTATTCCTATTTGCAAATTGTATTTCTTTTTCTTCTTCTACTTTTCGCAACACTGTTAAGTTTACATATTCGCTTTCAGTTTCGCTCCAGTTACGCAAAAAGGGTTTAAAGTTTTTCACCGGCATAGTATTTCTTCTTTCAAACAAATGTGCATACAAATCCATCGGGAAATCGAACCAGCCATGACTTATAGGTTTTTCAGTTCCATCTTCATTTGTAAAGCAAATTATTTCCCAAAGTCCTGCATTTAAACAATTGTTGGCAATGTCAACCCTTGTAATGACATCTTTTTCCTGGTTCGTGCCTTTCACCTCAAATTGCCCTGTTTCAAATTTTACCTGTACCCGGTTCCATTCCTGATTGATCAATGCAATACTTGCAAGGTATTCATCGCCGGAAAGCCATGTAGGTGCATATGGAACCCACTCAAATACATTCACATTTTTTAGAATGATAGTATCACTCATAAAGTTTGTAGGGTGAAAAACAAAGTTCACGGATGAATCCCCATTGTATTGCAAATCGAGTAAAGCATTGGAAAACGACCCTGCCATTTTGCTTTGAATAGAAATGTCGGGATTATGGGGATAAGAAGCATCACTATACTCCTGAACAGGTATTGAATAGCTGTCCTGATATTTTTTTTCCTTTATACCCAACCAGCCCTGAGCGGTTTTGCTTTCTTTGATAGTAAAAGAAGTGGCGGCTGCCCCTATGGCAAATGCTGACAGCCATAATAAAAATTTTTTCATAGTTTTTATATAATTTGCAAAAATAGAGTGAGACCGAAGGGGTAATGTAAATGAATCTTTAATGATTGCGGAGAAGTTCAAATTTTTTGTAAAGAGACAATTTTCAACTGCTTAACTTTACCAGATGCTTGTAAAACAAATGACTCAATTCAACAATACAAAAGAGTATGCAAGGTTGCAGGATGCAAATGATCCGCTACATCATTTCAGAACTAAATTTCATATCCCCAAAAAAGATGATAAAGAACTGATTTATTTCTGCGGAAATTCGCTTGGTCTGCAACCAAAATCAACTAGAAATTATATTGAACAGGAGCTGAAAGATTGGGAAATAATGGGGGTAGAAGGTCACCTGCATGCAAAGAACCCATGGCTGTATTATCATCATTTTTTAGAACGTCAAACAGCAAGGTTAGTTGGCGCAAAACCAATAGAAGTGGTTGTAATGAATTCGCTCACTGTTAATTTAAATTTACTCATGATCTCATTTTATCGCCCAACAAAAAAGAGGTATAAAGTGATGATGGAATACATGGCATTTCCGTCAGATCAGTATGCAGTTGAAAACCAGGTAAAGTATCATGGTTTACACCCGAATGATGCAATTATTGAACTGATACCCAGAGAAGGTGAATACATTTTGCACACGGAAGATATTTTGCAAAAAATTTCTGAACACAAAGATGATCTTGCATTGATCATGTTGGGTGGAGTAAACTATTACAACGGACAATTATTTGAAATGGAAAAAATTACTGCACATGCAAAAACATGTTCGCAGGAGATTGTTGTTGGCTATGACCTTGCACATGCTGCCGGAAACGTTGAACTACATTTACATGACTGGCAGGTTGATTTCGCAACCTGGTGCAGTTATAAATATTTAAATAGCGGGCCCGGAGGAACAAGCGGTGTATTTATTCATGAAAAACATTGCAATAATAATTCACTTCCAAGGCTAAGTGGCTGGTGGGGAAATGAGGAAGAAACAAGGTTTAAAATGCAGAAAGGGTTTTATCCCCAACCCGGCGCAGCGGGCTGGCAAATGAGTAATGCGCAAATACTTCCGATGGCTGCTCACATGGCTTCTCTTGAGATTTTTGAGGAGGCGGGTATGGCTAAACTCACTGAAAAATCGTACTTGCTCACAGGATACCTTGAATACCTGTTGATGCATGGAAGGAGAAAAGACTTTAAAATCATTACCCCTGCAGATCCGAAACAAAGGGGCTGCCAGCTTTCCATAGTGATGGACAAAAACGGCAAGGAAACATATGATACTTTGACTGAAAATGGCATAGTTGCAGATTGGCGGGAACCTGACGTAATAAGGGTAGCCCCTGTTCCTCTGTATAATACTTTCTCAGATGTGTGGAATTTTGCCAACATCTTTCACAATGCAGGGTAAAGAAACCCAGTAACTAAAGGCTTTTTACTCATAGCCTGATTTTTGACCGGAAAGGAGGATTTTTTGTCGCTCTTTTAAGCAATTAAAAATCTGAACTTAGCGTTATACCTATTAACCGATCAAATAAACCAATTAGCCGCATGCAAATTTTTACAAAAAACCAGAATTATGAAACAGTTATTTTCAAGTGCAGTTGCGGCACTTCTCATTATCAGCATTTCTACTCATAAAGTATTTGCGCAAGAATTTATTGGCCTAAGAACTGATAACTTCAGTGGCAGTAACGGCATGTTGCTTAACCCTGCAAGTGCAATAAGCGGAGCATTACCATGGGATGTAAATATCGTTGCAGGTGGTTTCTCTGCTTATAACAATTATGTGTACCTGCAGGATGCAAATACATTTTCTGCAATGAGCGCTGATAGCGCAAACCTTTTGTTTAATGAGGTTTCTCAACTTAGAGCCACTGAAAATGCATTCCTCCAGCTTCCTTCTGCATTTTTTAAAACCGGCGATTTTGCTTTCGGGTTTTTCATAACAGGAAGATCAGCGGCAAGTGTCATGAGCGATAATTATCCCCCAGGGATAAATACACTTCAAAACATTCCAATGGGTGTTCCTACTACATTACCAAAATTTGATGCGGTCCTTATAAATTGGATGGAGGTGGGCTTTAATGCAGCGATGCTCCTACAGGAACTTCCCCAGGGAAATATTGCCGTGGGTACAAACGTAAAAGTATTGGGTGGCTTTGAAGGCGTTCAGTTTCATAATAATGAAGAACTCACATTCACAAAACAACAAATCCTTACTGATGTATCTAATATTGATGCAACTTATGCATTTACTGAAAATGCAGGTGGTGGAGATTTTACAAGCCTGAAGTTCAACGGTTGGGGGCTCGGAACTGATCTGGGTATCGTTTATACTTTGAACAGCAGTCGCCGAAAAAGTTATTATGCAGACTATGATTGGAAGTTTAGCGGATCATTAGTTGATCTTGGTTTTGTGCATTACGGAAATAATGCCGGTGCGTATGCTTTGAATAGTGAAACAAATTTTGATGTACTTACCGCCGACCTGGATTCCATTTCTGACCTTATAGAGTTCAATAGAACAGGATCTAGAGTTTTATATGATGCATCGCAGGCTTCACAGGTGGATACAAAATTTACAAATTCTTTACCGGCAGCAATAAACCTACAGGCGGATTATAACATCGGCAAAGGGTTTTTTGTAAATGCCATGCTCACAAGGAGGATCAGCTTTATCAATGAGAATATGGTAGCAAGGGCTAATACCGTTTACCTGGCACCAAGATTTGAGAGTCGTTTCTTTGGGCTTACCACTCCTGTAAGTCTATATGAGGATAAATATTTTCATGTGGGTGCTGCGGCAAGAATATTTTTCCTGACTATTGGCAGCGATGACCTGTTAAGTTGGATAAACAAAAGCGAATACAACGGAACTGATTTTTATGCAGGCATCAAGATCAATCCAGTATGGCTTTCCGGCAACAAGAATGATAAAAAGTATAAGGCTTCAAAACAGTTGGATTGTAAAGGGGCAATAAATCCAAACAAATTTTAATTTCTTTTTCACTTCTGCGACTTGAAGTAGTCTTGCAAATATTTTCTGAAATCCCTGCTATTTGCAGCATACTTCAGCATAAGATAACGCAACACATGAGGAGCAAGATAATTAAGGGAATCTTTCATTTCCTCAAATCCTGCTTTATCTTCTGTAACGGAAATTTCACCCTCCTCCCTAATAAAATATAACACAGCCGCTACATGCTTGCATACATTTTGGTTTTCTTCACAATTACATTGATATTTTGCAATAACATTATTCTGAATGCGAATTGTAACATTGTATTCATCAAACACCTGCACCACAGCCTGCCATTCAAAAGTATTTATTCGGAAAGCATTCTTAATTCTTCCTTCACAATAAAAATCGTATCCCCGCTCACAGGTCTCCTTATCAAGAGATTCTTCAAAGGTTGGGAGTGAAATGGGCATACAATAAATTTGGGTAAAAATAGAAACTTTTAATTTGAGTAAATTCTTTGCTTTCTTATATTAATTGCTGTGAGTATTCTATATAATGAGGTTATTCAGAAACGTTTTATAGTATACAAGTACTGTTTTTATAATTTAATTTATAAGCAGAGAAAAGAAACATACATGCAAAAAAGAGAAAAGGATTATACCGGCAGATCAGGTTTAGTTTACCAGGATCTAAGTTTCTCTATACTTTCTTCCAGCCTGTCATTTGCCAGAAAATTCTTCTCTAATTCTAAACTAAATGGAACAGGCGTATCTAAACTTGCGCAACGCATAACCGGTGCGTCAAGATAATGAAACAAATGTTCTGAAATGTAAGCAGAAATTTCAGCGCCGATACCTCCCAACAAAGTATCTTCATGCAGTATCAAAACCTTTCCTGTCTTTTTTACCGCCGCATCTATTGCTGCATAATCAAGAGGTAGTAAAGTTCTGAGGTCTAGAATTTCGGCATCACAATGATTTTTCTCACACATGTTTTTCGCCCAGTGAACTCCCATCCCGTAAGTAAGGATAGAAAAATCATTTCCTTCTCTCACAATTTTCGCCTTTCCAATTTCAACCGTGTAATAATCATCCGGGATATCATCTGTAATGCTGCGATACAATGCTTTGTGTTCAAAATACATCACGGGGTTTGGGTCTTCAATAGCTGCAAGCAACAACCCTTTTGCATCATATACTGAACTCGGATACACAATTTTTAATCCGGGTGTATGAAAAAACCATGCTTCATTGCTTTGGCTATGAAAAGGGCCGGCGCCAACACCTGCCCCGGTAGGCATACGTACAACACTGTCAATATTCTGCCCCCAGCGATAATACATTTTTGCCATGTTGTTTATGATGGGATTAAAACCGCTGGTTACAAAATCAGCGAACTGCATCTCTACAATGCTCTTCATTTTTTTTACACTTAAACCGCATGCTGCCCCAAGGATTGCGCTTTCACAGATGGGAGTATTTCTTATCCTTTCTTTCCCAAATTCATCAACAAACCTTTCCGTAACTTTAAAGGCGCCTCCGTACTCAGCAATATCCTGCCCCATGATGATGAGCTCAGGATACTTTTTCATCGCCATCCACAGTGCATCACTGATGGCATTGATGAATTTTTTTTGCGATATTGCAGAAACTTTCGGGGCTATTACGTTTTGTATAAACGGAGCATACACATCATGCATTTCTTCTCCGGTGTCAGGAATGATTTCAGGTTCATCAAAAACTTTCTGAACGCCTTCCTCAATTACTTTTTTTATTTCAGATCGAATCTTACTTATTACTTCTTCATTGAGAATATTTTCTTCAAGCAAAAAAATTTCATAATTCTGCACGGGGTCTTTTTTACCCCACTCTTCCATCATTTCCTTTGGAACATACTTAACACCACTGGCTTCTTCATGTCCCCGCATTCGAAACGTAATGCATTCAAGCAACACGGGCTTATTTTCAGTAATGCAATACTTCTTACAGTCAGTTAAAGCCTGCACCATTTCCAGGATATTATTTCCATCTACCGTTAAGGCTTTCATCCCATATCCCACTCCCTTGTCAGCAATTTTTTCACACCGAAATTGTTCGTTCGTCGGTGTAGATAACCCATAACCATTGTTCTCAACTATAAAAATCACGGGCAGATCCCAAACAGCAGCAACATTTAATGCTTCATGAAAATCTCCCTCACTTGTTCCGCCTTCACCATTAAAAACAACCGTAACCTTTTTCTCATTTCTCAATTTACAGGCAAGTGCTATTCCATTTGCTACCCCGTTTTGCGGGCCCAGGTGAGAGATCATGCCAACAATATGATGGTCATTTGTTCCGAAATGAAAACTCCTTTCTCTTCCCTTGCTAAAACCATTTTTCTTTCCCTGCCACTGGCTGAACAGTTTTGCAAACGGTATATTTCTTCCTGTGAAAACACCAAGGTTCCTGTGCATGGGAAGTATGTATTCATCTTGTTCAAGTACAAATGCTGTTGCCACTGAAATTGCTTCCTGCCCAATGCCGCTAAACCATTTTGAAACTTTGCCCTGACGTAGAAGATTGAGCATTTTTTCCTCAACCAGACGGGGCATCAACAAGCGTTTGTAAAGATCAAGTAACTGATCGCTTGTAAAATTTTTTTTATTGTAAGTTATAACTCTTTGAAAATCCGTTTTTGCTATCTCCATTGCAATATCCTTGGAAGCGTAAAGTTACGCCTCTTGAATCGCCTCCGCAAAACGGCTATCATGATTATAATTGTGGCGGTTATCATAGTGTGTGTTTTTATTTTTTTGCTAGATTAAGCTGCGAACTTTTTTGTGAGTTTGAATAGGAAGTCAAATGAAAAGCTGATTGAGAATGGGTTGTTTTCATGATCGATCCCCGTAATTTGAATTTCTGTTGGAGACAAGTCATTTAATTCTTCATAAAACACCAGGGAAGGTTGCATATTAACAGGGGTATTTCTTACTATCTGCATCATTTGCGATTCATCTTTCCAGAAGCAGGCTGCAATAAGGTGTTTGTTATTATAAAAGGAAATTTCCTGAATGATCTGTACCGGGAAAGCAACTGCTACTTTAGTTACTACGTTTGCCACCAGGTGGTCGAATTTGTGTGTGTGTGTCATACTTAACTTAATAAATCGGGTAAAATTTCCACAGGAGATGAAGGAAAGACGGATTGTCTGCCCCGGGGGTAGTATGCAAATCTGGGGGCTTTGTGACACGAATCTTGTCAATAGAAAAAGGAACATGCTCCTCAACATGCCCCTTTCGTTTTTGAACAACTCTATATGAAGAATGAAAGAACTCTATGCAGCCCTGCTTCTTAATAGTTCATGCGCAGGGGAAAACAACCTGAAGGGAAGCCCATTTGTGTCTATACCTTTCACTTCTATTTCCGAAAAATACCTCTCTGAATGGTATTGTGTGTAGTAAGCGGGATGAAGGATATTTATGCAAATTGAATTTTCATCTGCTTCTTTCCAGTCGCATTTTGCAACTAAATTCCCTTGCAACAGGAATGTGATACTGTTTATATACGAAACCGGGAAACTAAGAGCCACTTCTGTCACCAGGTTTGCTATCACATGTTTTATGTTTTGTATTTGATGCATTGAGTGGTTGATTTATTTACTTCAAATTTCCGAAGGGTTAACTCTTACTCCAAGAACAATTTTTTTTCTTTGTCATAGATACGAAAGCACCTAAGGGGATGGATTTTTCATAGTATTGTCAGATTTCTACCTAAAACGGAAGTAAATCTTAAAAACAGCAGCATTTTTAGCCGACATTATTTTTCAGGTATCGGGGAAAATAAAAAACCGGCGCAAGGAGAACCCTGCGCCAGTGACTAACACACACTCTTTGAAAAACCAACTATTTAAAAACCAAACTCATTACCCTACTCTCAGGCAGCACTTTTCCTGGTCAGAAAATTTATATTACAATGCATAGAAAATGGTTTCCCCTCTATATCTGTTCCCTGTACTTCCGCTTCAGTTGATGTTAAATAATTTTCTATGTTGTATATCACACAAGAGGGCCCGCTTTCACCAGGTAACATTTTATGCATATTCATTTTTAGTAAATGCTCCAGATCATTCCCCCAAAAACATGCTGCCACCAGGTTATTTTCTTTATAAAAAGAAATTGTACTTATGCGCATGATTGGAAATGACTTTCCTATATAACTTACCAGGTCAACCAATACATTTTTAAGTTTTTGAGATGAATTCATTTTGAAATATTTTATGATGCAAAGTTGATTATTGTAGTTACATGAATCAAGTACAGATATTGAAGTTTTCCAAAGTGTATATTGTTTTTGAACCCATCTTTTCACATTTCTTGTGTTTCCTAAAGCCCGAAAGGCTTGCAAGGAAGGGGCTTACAGCAAATACCTAAAAACAACCTCCCGACAAAACCGTCTTCTTTTCGTAAAAAGTCCCACAAAATTTGATTGTTAAATTTGCACTCTGGGAGTATGAAAAAAGAAGAGATCATTGGTATTCTGAATCAGAAACATGAAGAATTTTTTCTGTTGATGCAGAAATTACCCGAAGAAATTTTCACAACCTCTGTTCATGATAAATGGAGCCCGCATCAAAACCTTGAACATATAAGAAGGTCGGTTCAACCATTAGTGCTTGCTTATAAACTCCCGAAGTTTATCATCAGAATAGTTGTAGGAAAAAGTAACCGACCTTCAAGAACCTATGATCAGTTAGTAAAAAGATATACAGACAGGTTAACAGTGGGTGGCAGAGCAAGGGGGAGGTTTGTTCCTTCAGAAAAAATAAAAATTTCTAAAAACGAAATCATCCTGCAAACAAAAAAATATTTACAATCTGTTTCCTCAGCAGTTGGGAAAAACTGGAGTGAAAAAGATTTAGATACCTTCATTTTCCCTCATCCCTTACTTGGTAAACTTACAGCCCGGGAAATGCTTTACTTCACGGCCTATCATGCACAACACCACAAAGAGATAGTTGAGAAGTATTATTGTAAATAGGATTAACGAGAATTAATTACTGCTATTCTTTCTCCCCATGCATTTCTTCCCATTGCCTGCTGAAAGACTTTGAAGCAAAAGTGATCATGTCTCTCCTCTTACCCCAACTGTTCTTGAATAAAGTTTTTATAGCGAAGTTCTTCAATGTAGCATTATACCTGTCCATCACTTTTCGATTTAGCATGGCTCTGCGCCAAAGCCTCCAGGCGGTTTTTTCGCCGAATGTAGTGTAGCCTTCCTCCACTGCCTCTTTCCGGTTATATAATAACAAAGTGTGCAGATTAATTTTTGCGGGGCAAACTTCTGTGCAATTACCACAAAGGGAAGACGCCTGAGAAAGGTGTTTGAATTCTTCCATGCCATCAAAATGCGGAGTAATGATAGAACCTATTGGGCCACTATAAGTGGAACCATAGGTATGACCGCCAATGTTTTTATACACAGGGCAAGCATTCAAACAGGCGCCACAGCGGATACAATACAAGGCTTCCCTTTTATCCGCCTCTGCCAATAATTTACTTCTTCCATTATCAAGTAATATCACATACATTTCTTCCGGTCCGTCTATCTCAATTTCTTTTTTGGGTCCGGAGAAAATAGTATTATAAACTGTTACTTTCTGCCCGGTACCGTAGGTTGCAAGCAATGGCCACAGAATGTTCAGGTCATTTACACTAGTGAGCATCTTTTCAATGCCTACAATTACAATATGTGTTTTGGGGAAACTTGTGCTCAATCTTCCATTGCCTTCGTTTTCAGTTATAGCAATGGCCCCAACATCAGGTAAAATAAAATTTGCGCCGCTGAAACCCACTTCTGCTTCAAGGTATTTTTTTCGAAGTTTTTCCCTTGCTACTAAAGTAAGTTCCTGGGCAGTGAGTTCTAAGCTTGTACCTAGTTTTTCATGAAACAATTTCGCCACATCATCTTTGCTTTTGTGCATGGCAGGGGTAACGATGTGGTAGGGCGCCTCGCCATCTAATTGCTGAATATATTCCCCCAGATCTGTTTCTACGCTTTCTATCAGATGTTCTGCAAGGAATTCATTAAGGTGAATTTCTTCACTTGCCATGCTTTTGGCTTTCACCACTGACCTTGCACCTTTTCGCTTCAGTATTTTTAATATTTCCTGCTGCGCCTCATGTTTGTCGTTAGCCCAAATCACCTTTCCACCATTGGCGGTAAAGTTGGTTTCAAATTCAATCAGGTACTTATCAAGGTTTTCAATCGCCTTCCATTTAATATTTTTTACTTTCTTGCGGGCAAGTTCCAGGTCAGCATATTGTTGTTTTCCCTTTACAACAGTATCGTCATATTTCCCGATGTTGAACAAAAGCTTTCGTTTATGTTCAGCATCAAATGATTTTGTTTCTGATTTTTCGAGAAATGTATGAAGCGTTGTGCTCATCAGTTGCGAAATTAGTTCATCCTTTGCAATAGCCCTCGTAGCTTTCCACAGTTTCACTTAACATTGCCCATCTTGCAGAAGTAAAATAAATTTCTACTTTTGGTTTAAATGAGCTTCTTAAATTCAAAACGCAACATTCTTTTTTTTGTTTGCCTCCTCTTACCAATAGTTGTGCTTGCTGCAAATGACGAAAACAAGTTAAGTATGGGGTTGTTTGGCATTCCTCTCGAATTCATTTTGTTTGGGCTTACCCTTGTGGGAGTTGCTGTTTTTCATAATAAAACACTGTTAGTAGCCCTATGCGGGCTTGCGTCTATTTTAATTTTAAAGCTCGGTTTCTCAGACTTCAATATTCTTCATCACCTTGAACATGAATGGCAGATATTACTAAACCTGCTCGGTTTGCTGCTGGGGTTTTCAATACTTGCTAAGCTATTTGAAGATTCGCATATTCCTAAAGCAATTCCAAAACTTTTACCACATGACTGGCGGGGGCCTTTCATTCTGCTGATCTTTGTATTTGTTCTCTCTTCCTTCTTAGACAATATTGCTGCAGCGCTTATCGGGGGAAGTATAGCACATGTTGTGTTCCGGGGCAAAGTTCATATTGGTTACATTGCCGCAATAGTGGGTGCAAGTAATGCCGGGGGTTCAGGTTCTGTGCTGGGAGATACAACTACAACAATGATGTGGATTGACGGGGTTAACCCTGCTGATGTTCTGCATGCATACGTAGCTGCGGTTCCTGCGCTTTTTATTTTCGGAGTTTTTGCTGCAATTGCCCAGCATAAATATCATCCCATGTTAAAAGGCAGCTATCATTCGCCAAAAATTGATTTTAAAAAATTGTTGGTTTGTTTGATGATACTTGTCGGAGCTATCATTGCCAACTTTCAGTTAGATTTTCCAGCAGCTGGTGTTTGGGCTGCCATCATCCTTGGTGCTTTGCTTACTAGTATTGAGTGGGAGGAATTACAGAAAGCTATTCCAGGTTCAATTTTTTTACTATCTCTTGTGTTGTGCGCCAGCATGATGCCAGTCGAAAAACTGCCTCCTGCAAGCTGGCATTCGGCATTTGCTCTCGGTTTCATTTCTAGTGTCTTTGATAATATTCCTCTCACAAAACTTGCCCTTGCTCAGGGTGGTTACGATTGGGGGGTGTTAGCATATGCAGTAGGTTTCGGCGGAAGCATGCTTTGGTTCGGATCCTCAGCCGGCGTAGCTATTTCAAACATGTATCCTGAGGCAAAATCCGTGGTGGAATGGCTTAAAAAAGGGTGGTATATAGCTGTTGCCTACGTAATAGGTTTCTTTATTATGCTCGCTATTGTTGGCTGGAACCCGCATGAGCTTCATAGGGATGCCCCTGATCAAAATGAAGAACAGCCAGTGGATAATAATGATGATATTCAAACACAAGAATGACCTACTTTTCACAATAAATCACAACATTTCGCATTTTACATTTGTAACTTACAGGCAGCTCTTTGCGTAGAACCTGTAACTTTATCCAATCAGAAAGTTCACTTTTGAAACTGTTTCAATTTAAACAACAGGAAACGACACCCGACGAAGTTCTGCTTCAGAATTTCAGACGTACAGGCGAAAGCGCTGTGCTGGGTGAACTATTTAAACGTTATGCCCATCTTGTTTTCGGTGTGTGTTTGAAATACCTGAAAGATGCTGATACGGCACAAGACATGGTGATGCACATATTTGAAAAATTGCTATCTGATCTGAAAAGGCATGACGTACAGAACTTTAAAAGCTGGCTGTACATGGTGAGCAAAAATGAATGCCTGATGCTGCTGAGGAAGGGAAAAACACATAAACTTGTTGAGTTTCAGGTGTTTAACGACAAGGATGAAGGGGGTGTGGAATTGGAACCTATAGCGCATCATGATGAGGCTGAACTGAAGGAACTGCAATTGCAGCAACTGGAAGAAGGCATTAAAGTTTTGAACGAACAACAGAAAAAATGTATTGAGTTGTTTTACCTGCAGAATAAGAGTTATGAGGAGGTTTCAGAAATTACAGGATTCAGCATGCTGCAGGTAAAAAGTTATATTCAGAACGGAAAAAGGAATTTGAAGATTTATTTAGAAAAGAGAGATGCAGGCTGAAAAGAACATATCAAAATTATTTACTAAAGAAGGCATTATTGCTTACTTACAAAATAAGCTGAGCAAGGATGAAAGGGCGATGTTTGAAAAACATTTGCAGCAAGATGAGTTTTTGAAAGATGCTGTTGAAGGATATAAGTTGTTGCCTGCAAAAGACCTTCACAAACATTTAAATACCCTGTTTGCTGATGTTGACATGCTTGCGGGGGCATCAAAAAAATCAAAACTCATTTCAATGCAAACCCGGCCTCTGGCTATTGCTGCCATGCTGCTTGTATTTATAGGAGTTGCCTGGTTCGCTGTTTGGTTTATGAATGATTCAACAAACAAACAACAAATTGCACAAGCTGAAAAAATTTATGATGAGGGCGGAGTTGATGCTTCAATAAATGAAAATAGTACTTCAACGAAAACTGATATTTTGCCCGAAAGCGAACAGGAAACAAAAACAATTTCACAGGGCGATTCTATACCCTTTGATAAATCTGGCCAAGTAACAACTTCAGAAAATGCAATTGCCTATGATGATTTTAAATCTAAAAACCAGGTACTGGTTAAAGATGGGGAAAATGAAGAAAGAACTGAAATAAATGCAACATTGGCCGAGGCGCCAACGGTTGTATTCAATGAAGAGATTCGTGCATCAGAAAGTAATTCTGAAAGTTTTGGTTATAATTCTCAATCACAAACGGGCAGCTTGGATGAAGTGATAGTAACTGATGAAACAAAGCGGGACAAAAAATCGAAAAAAGCTAATGCTGCTAAAGATGTAAGCGCAGAATCTGTTGATGATATAGCTAGTGGTGTTCCGGCAGAATTAGATGAATTAGCTAACGATTCTATTCATATTGTTGTTGATCAAATGCCTGAATTTGTTGGAGGGGAAAATGCTTTGCGGGAATTCATAGAGAAAAATTTTTTAATCCCGGCTGATAAAGATGAATATACCGGTAAAGTATATGTGAAGTTTGTGATTGGTGAAACCGGAGAGGTTACTAATGCAGAAGTGATAAAAGGCTTAGAAAATGAAATTGACAAAGAAGCTGTGAGGGTTGTTTCAATAATGCCCGACTGGATTCCTGGAAAACTGAACGGTAAAAATGTGAAGGTAAGTTATACGTTACCTATTGCAATCAAGTAAAAGCTCACACACCATCTTCCGCATCAATCTTTTTTATCTCATCGAGAATATTCGTTTTCAGTTTATCAGAACATTCCTTGCGCTCAAATTTATTGTACACAAACTCTTTAAAATATTTCTCAATGTGATAATGTTCAAGGCATCCTTTACAGCGCTGAATATCTTCTATGAAGAGTTTTTTTTCTGTGTCAGGTATTTCCCCGTCTAAAACCAGGAAAACTTTTTTCACAAAATTTTTGCAGTCATGTTTGGGTAACTGTTGGTCCATGTTTACCGTTTTTCTTTAAAACCCTGCTCAAATGCATAGTTGCGCAGTTTGTCCTTTAATATATTTCTTGCCCTGTGCAGGCGGCTTCGCACTGTGCCGATGGGTATGTCAACAATTTTAGCGATCTCTTCATAACTGAAATCTTCTACGTCGCATAATAAAATTACCGTTTTAAAATCAACGGGCAACTCATTGATGGCCCGGGTAACCTCATCGCCAATCAACCCCTGGAAAACTTCCTGGCGAAGATCAACATATTCAACATAACTCTCTTCTTCAGTTTCCTTGTAATCAAACAGCTTATCATAATCAACTTTTGTCGGCTGTTTTACCTTCTTCCTGTAATCGTTTATAAACGCATTTTTGAGGATCTTAAAGAGCCATGCCTTAGCATTAGTTCCCTGCTGGTAACTATCAATAAAGCGATAAGCCTTTAAAAAAGTTTCCTGAACCAGGTCATTTGCATCTTCCTCATCGTAAACGAGATGATAGGCAAAGTTGTACAGGGCATCAGCATGCGGGAGAAATTCTTTTTCAAAGATCCTGTCTTTATGCGCTTTTATCTTGTCCATGTATCTATTGGCAAAAATATGCCATTACAACAACATGCTAAAATGTGCGTTAGCATTGCAGGTATTTCAGTGAAATCAAAGTAGCTTTGAAGCTTCAAAACTGCATGTTCCTCCGCTTGCTAAAAATATTTCCAAACTGGTTTTTCGCCTATCTTGCGGTGGGTGGGTTATTTGCAGGATTAGTTACAACGAAAGTAGTTTTAAGTGTTGCAACCATTACTCTTTTTTGCAATGCTTTACTAAATATACAAATCCGACAAAACATAATAACCTGGCTGAGCAGTAAAACAAACATGCTGCTGCTTTCTATATTTCTACTTTATCTCATTAGTGGTTTCTATTCAGAGAATACTGAGTATTGGTTTGACAGATGCAAGAATAAACTTCCTTTTCTAGCATTACCGCTGGGCTTTGTAACGCTTCCCGCTTTGAACAAACGCCGGTTGTATTTATTTTTAATGTTGTATGTAGTAATCATTTTTATTGCTGCTGACATTGTTACCATTAACTACCTTTTTCATTTTAAAGAGTTTAATGAAATGATAAAAGTTGGTGCCCCCATCCCAACACCCATGAATGATCATATCCGTTTCAGCATTGAGGTTGCATTCGCATGTATCCTTGCTTTTCATTTATTTATTGAACGTTTCATAGTAAAGTTTCCGTTTGAGCGTTGGATATTTTTTGCCATTGGGGTTTTGCTTTTTATCATTTTGCATTTACTAGCCGTTCGTAGCGGGTTAGTAGTATTATATATTGTAATGGTATATGCTTTTATTAAAAGGATGTTGGATAAACGACAGTATGTACGAGGTTTGGTTTTGTTAGCAGCAATTTTTCTCATGGGATTTGCCAGTATACATATTTACCCATCACTGGCGAATCGTATGAATTATTTTTTTTATGAATGGCAACTGATCCAGGAAGGCGACCTGAAAGCAGGCCACAGTGATGCGCAGCGCATTGTAAGTACCCGCTTTGGTTTCCAGATAGGGAAAGAGAACCTCTTGCTTGGAGTAGGAGTGGGGGATATAAAAAACGAAATAACAGAAAAATATAAAGATCAGTACGGCGAAGAGCAGATATCCTATAAACTTCCACATAACCAATATGTTTTTGTTTTTGCAAGCACCGGGATAATTGGGGTTATAATTTTCTTGTATGCATTTTTGTACCCTTTCGTTGAAAAAAAACGATATAAAGAGTTCCTTTTTACATCCTTTGCTGTAACAGTTCTACTTTCCTGCCTCTCAGAACATATGCTTGAAATACAAATAGGCACAGCGTTTTACCTCTCTTTCCTTTTGCTCTTCATAAATTATCAGCAAAACAAAGAAAAAACACTGCATACTGAAAATGCATAAAATCACAGCAATTATTCCGTGTAAAAATGAGGCGCACAACATTGTAGAAGCGATTCAAAGTGTTAGTTGGTGTGATGAAATTCTAATTGCGGATTCATTTAGTACAGATGATACTTTACAAAACGCAAAACAATTTCCTGTGCATATTATCCAGAGGGAATATATAAACTCCGCCAGTATGAAAAACTGGGCTATTCCTCAAGCTTCGAACAAATGGATATTACTCATTGATGCTGATGAACGGGTAACACCTGAGTTAAAAAATGAAATACAGGCTTTATTAAATAGGGAAAAAATTTCAGAAGACGCTTATTGGATAAAACGCAAAAATTTTTTTCTGGGTAAAGAAATAAAATTCAGCGGTTGGCAGGGAGATAAAGTGATCCGGCTGTTTAAAAGGGATACTTGCAGGTATGAAGAAAAACATGTTCATGCAGAAATTATGACAGCAGGAAAATTGGGAATATTAAAGAATAAGTTACAACACAATACTTACAAAGACATGCAGCACTATCTTGAAAAGTGGGATCGTTATTCAACATGGAGTGCTGCAGATGCTGCGGAAAAGAAAGTAAAACCCACCCTTTTTCATTTTATCATAAAACCCTGCTATCGTTTTTTCAAACATTATTTTATAGACCTTGGTATTTTAGACGGCATCCCGGGACTTATTATATGCTCCCTCGCAGCAGGTGGCGTTTTTATGCGTTATGTGAAATTATATGCCTTGAAAAAAAGTATACATTAAATATGTATTGTTAATGCCTGAACAGGGTTACACTTTTGGTGACCGTTTCACCCATTACCCTTAGGAAATAAATGCCCTGGGATGTAAAAAGGGTATTAAACTGAAGATTATAGTATGCAAGAGGCGGAGTAAAGTGTTGTTCAATTGAAAAAATCCGCTGACCTGTGTAAGAAAACAATTCAATTGATATATCCTCTTTTCGTGCGCCCTTTACAGTAATATTGAGTTCATCATGAAATGGATTAGGTGAAAAGGAGATGGAGAAATCATTTTCAGATGTAGCCATGCAGCCTCCATTGTTATACCTGTAATACTCTGTTGACAACTGTAAAGTATTGCACAAAATAGATTTATAAAAGTCCCCAGCATACAAGATCAGGGTATCCTCTTCTACTGCGCTATGATCAAATCCTTCATTCGTATACAACTCATATGGAGTGCCATTAGCCTGAAGGTATTGCGCAATTTCCCAGGATCCGTGATAGTGCATATATTGAACGGGGGTATAACACATATATAAGGGATCTTCAGTATAAGGCACCACAAAATCACATGTTCCGTGAAAGAGTTGAGTCGGCACATTTCCATTCTTAAATATTTCCAAAGACTCCACTCCAGATGCCCGCCCTGTAATTGCACTCACTGTAGTTGTATGATTATACAAATCATTTGTTGAACTATCAATGCTTCCTAATGCCTCGTATTGATAGTTATAAAAATTATCTTGTGTTGCCAGCGCAGCATATAAAATTAAAGTTGCACCAACACTGCTGCCTATCAGAAATATTGCGTTGGTATCTATATCATAATTATGAGCATTCTCTTTTATAAAACGGATAGCTGCTTTTGTATCTTGTATGCCCCTATATATAGCCAGCTGCAGGCTAGCAGTATCGCCCGCACACTCTCCAAGGTTTGAGTATCCTAACCTGTAATTTATTGAAGTGTATACAAATCCCCTTCTTGCAAAATCATAACCAATGCCAGCACCGTTTAGTTTATCTCCCCCGACAAGTCCCCCACCATGCACAAACATCACTAATGGTTTTTTTTCAAGATCATCTAAAGTAGTATCGGGGAAATACATATCCAGCCCCAGGTTCTCCATATCACCTGCATAATTTAATGCTGTTCCGTATTGTATATTCTGAATTACTTTTATATCTAATGAATCAAATATGTATTGGTCAAAACGCCCCTCAATACAATAGTTTTGTGCTGAAAGCGGAAGAACGATACTAAATACCTGAAACAGGAAGAGGAGAAACTTGTGTTGCATCTGTTTGCAAAATTACAACCTGAAATTGTTATAACTTATATTCGTACTAAATTACCTGCTCATGCAAGATATATTAGATAATAATTTGACAAATGAAAATATTTCCCCGGGTTTTGAAGGTGCCATAAGATGGTGGGAAAAGCGGCGGGTATTATATAATATTGTTGTTTGTTGTTGTGGGATAATAACAATTCTGCTTGCAGGAAAATTAGATTTTTTTTCAATAGTTATGGTGTTTTTTTATGCAATAGCCGCAAACATTGCTTACTGTTCAGGTTTAATGCTCGAAGCATGGGATTATTATTACTTTGGGAATAGGTTGAATATCCGTGATTACAGGCTTGCCCTTTATATAGTGGGTGTAGTAGGTTCCGCTTGTCTTACTTTGCTACCTTTCATATTCTTCCCTATCGAAGCATTTAATTAATACAAACTGTCTTCAGAAAATTTTGACCTTTCAGGATAATCAGTTGTATAATGCAAACCCCTGCTTTCTTTTCTTGCAGCAGCACCACGGGTGATTAAAAACCCGATTGTGATAAGATTTCGAAGCTCACATAGTTGCGGGGAGATAGTGGTTGTTTCATAAAGTTTCTCTGTTTCTTCATACAGCAAATGTAATCTTACTAATGCCCGTTTCAATCTTTCATCACTACGCACTATACCTACATAATTCGTCATAATTTCCTTCAGCTCCCTAATACTTTGTGTTATCATTACCATTTCTTTCGGGTCGTTTGTTCCTTTAGCATTCCAGTCAGGAATATTTTCTGCATAATCAACTTCATGAATTTTATCACTTGCATGCAGGTAAATTCTATGCGCAAAAACTAATGCCTCCAGCAAAGAATTACTCGCAAGCCTGTTGGCGCCATGCAAACCTGTTGAAGAACATTCCCCGCAGGCATATAAATTATTAATAGTAGAGTTTCCAAAAGCATCTACAAGAATTCCCCCGCACATATAATGCGATGCCGGTACAACGGGTATCATATCTTTTGTAATATCTATCCCGATGGATTTACATGTTGAATAAATATTTGGGAAATGAGAATGGAGTTCTTCTCTACTGATCGCCGAGCAATCTAAATACACAAAATCATCGCCATGAATCTTCATTTCATTATCTATTGCCCTTGCAACTATATCTCTCGGCGCCAAACTTTTTCTTTCATCGTATTTCTGCATAAACTCCTCCCCTTCAGCGGTGCGCAATAATCCACCGGCACCCCGTACCGCTTCCGTAATCAAGAATGAAGGTGAGACACCCGGCTGATACAATGATGTAGGATGAAATTGTACAAATTCCATATTTGCAACTCTTCCCTTCGCCCTGTAAACCATCGCCATGCCATCGCCTGTTGCAATAAGTGGGTTCGTTGTGTTTTTATACACTTGACCGGCGCCGCCGCTTGCCATCACTGTTATTTTAGAAATAATTTTTTCAATTGATTTATTTTTTTTGTTCAAAACATATACACCATAGCAAGTAATGTCAGGAGTATGCCTCGTTACAATTCTTCCCAGGTGATGTTGTGTGATGATGTCAATAACAAAATGATGCGGGAATATTTGTATGTTTTTCAGAATATTTGCTTCATCAATCAGGGTTTTTTCAATTTCTTTTCCTGTTACATCCTTGAAATGCAATACACGGTTTTCACTGTGTCCTCCTTCTTTCCCTAAATGATATGCACCATCTTTGGTTTTATCAAAATCAGCACCCCAATAGATAATTTCTTTTACTCTATCAGGCCCCTCTTTCACTACAATCTCTACAATTTCTTTCTTACACAAACCATCACCTGCAATTAATGTGTCCTGAATATGTTTATCATAGCTATCTGTTTCAAAATCCCAAACAGCGGCAATACCACCTTGTGCATATTTTGTGTTTGTTTCATCTTCCTCTGCTTTTGTAATGATAGTAATTGTTTTGTTCGGGAATTTTTTTGCGGTTTTTAATGCGAAAGTCAACCCCGCTATTCCCGAACCTATCACTAAAAAATCTGTTTTATGCATGCTGCGAAGGTAAATTGTTTCATTGAAACGAATTAATTTTGGGTAGGAACAGATGAAACAGCTAAATTGGACATTAAGAACATTTAATTTTAATTTTCCTGCTGAGTTATTTCCTGTAATACTTGCAAGATTGCAGGGAGCATTCGCCAGAATAAAGTTTATAACTGATGACCTGTCAAAAGAAAAATTAATTTATCGGCCGGAGGGTAAATGGAGTATACAGCAACACATCGGGCATTTAATTGATTTAGAAGAATTACATACTCAGCGTATTTATGATTTTCGGGAAGGCAAAGCAATGTTAAGCGCATGGGATGGAAAAAATGAAAAGACTGAACTGGCAAATCATAATGAAAAAAATATTTCTATCCTGCTAAGGGAGTTTAATAATGTGCGGAATCATTTTGTTACAGAGCTTGAGAAATTTTCTGATCCTGAATTGATAAAAACATCTATCCATCCCCGGCTCCAAAAACCCATGCGAGTCGTAGACATGGCTTTTTTTGTCGCTGAGCACGATGATCATCATATAGCAAAGATGATGGAACTAAAAAGTTCGTTGTTATGATCATTTATCGCCATTTAAAAATATCAGGCAAAGTACAGGGTGTTTTCTACCGTGCAAGTGCAAAACAAATTGCTGATGAATTAAAAGTAAAAGGTTGGATAAGGAATACAGGGTCTGGAAATGTTGAAGCTTTTGTAACAGGTGAAGAGCTGTTAGTTGAACAATTTATAAACTGGTGCAAACAAGGCCCGCCGATGGCTGATGTGAAGGAAATAATTGTTGAAGAATGTTCCCCTGAATACGTATCCGGTTATGAAATAAGAAGATAACTTTATTTGCTATTTTCACTCTCCATTCGATATTCATACGTTGCCTCCATAGCTTCATAATATTCTTTCCCATATTTACGAACCAGGGCTTCTCTCACAAACCGAAAAATAGGGACACCGAGTTCTTTCCCGTTTTTACAGGCAGGCTTACAAATATTCCAGCGTTCATAATTTAATGCATCATATTCACCAACTTTTGAAATTCTGATCGGGTACAAATGGCAGCTTACAGGTTTTTTCCATTTTATTTTTCCATCCCTGTAGGCCTTTTCTATACCGCATAAAGCAATGCCGTTTTCATAAATAGTATATGCACACGGCCCACCTTTCATTAGCGGCGTTTTCAAAATCCCTTCATCATTAATAATATAATAACCTTGTTTTTCAATTGCTTTAATCCCTTCTTTAGTTAGGTATTCTTTTACTTTAGAATATATTTTAGCAAACTGTTTTTTCTCTTTTTCCTCCACAAAAGCTCCCTCATCACCCTCAACACAACATGCACCTTTGCAGGCATTCAGATTACATACAAACTGCTTGTCAAAAATCTCATCGCTTACCAATGTTTGCTGAATAACTATCATAAAGCAAAATTAGCCAATTAAAAAGATTGCAGGTGTTTTTCCTAAGCGGAGTTCCGTTTTTTTCCAGTCAGATATTGTTTTTGTTTGAACGGATTCTTCTGTTCCTGTTAAATCGCTAGCTATACAGAAAAAAATATTGTTGTTGCAATTTTCCAGAACATCCTTAATAACAGCATTGTTCCGGTAAGGCGTTTCAATAAAAATTTGAGTAATTCCCTTTGTTGCTTCGCTGTTCATTTTCTGTATGAATCTATTTCTTTCAGGTTGCTTTACGGGTAAATATCCATGAAAAACAAATTGTTGCCCATTCAGCCCGCTAGCCATCAAAGCAAGAATTATGGATGTAGGTCCAACTAACGGAATCACCTGTACACTTTTTTTATGACATAGTTTCACCAATTCGCTGCCGGGATCAGCCACGGCAGGAATACCTGCCTCACTCATCAACCCGCAACTAATACCATCGAGCAAATATTGAACATATTCTTCAAATTCACTTTCCTTTGTATGTTCATGAATTGGAAGCAAAGTTAATTCATCAAATGAAGTTGTAAATCCTGTTTTGCGTAAATACCTTCTAGTCGTTTTTTCATTTTCAACAAAAAGTATTTTCAGTTTCCTAGTCATCTCATGAACATAAACAGGAATTACATGCAATGCATCTTCGCTTAACACAGTTGGTATTAAGTATAATTTTCCTTTTTGCATTTATCTTCGTTCTAAAAAATTATTTTGTGAAATTAGAGAAAGAATTTTATACAAGAACTGATACTGTAAAGATTGCAAAAGAATTACTGGGTAAGAAATTAGTTTCCAATTTTAGCGGCAAGATCACTTCAGGAATAATTTGTGAAACCGAAGCATACTGTGGAACCGAAGACAGAGGCTGTCATGCATATAATGGAAGATTTACTGAGCGGACAAGAATAATGTATGCTGAAGGGGGTGTTGCATATGTGTACCTGTGCTATGGTGTACATTCTTTGTTTAATGTGATTACGCATGCTGAAAAAAAACCCCATGCTGTTTTGATACGGGCTATTGAACCTGCTGATGGTAAGCAAACCATATTGAAAAGAAGAAATAAAAAATCTGCTGATTTTAGGCTCGGTGCCGGACCGGGATTAGTTTCCGCATGCCTGGGTTTTACAACAAAGCATACTGGTATTTCGTTATTAAGTGATACTATATGGATTGAAAGTGCCGAAAATATCCAGGAGAAAAATATCATTAAAAGCCCCCGTGTTGGGATGAATTTTGAAGGAAAATATAAACTTATTCCCTGGCGGTTCAGGATTAAAAATTCCTGTTTTACAAGCAGGGCAAAATAATAACCGTGAATAGAAACCTGAAAATAGTATTGCTGAAAACCCAGTACGGAAAACTGCTTTTTAAACCTTACGGTTATAATAAATTCTTGTTGCCTGGTATTTTGTTACTTTTAGAAGGAATACCTGGTATCTGGTTGGGATTAGTTGCCGGCCTTGTGCTGGACATGCAATGGATATCTTCAAAATCAAAACAAAAAAAACCTGACCTGCGGATTAGCAACCTCATGCTTTCAGCGTATGTTTTACAAATGAGTGGCCTGCTCAAGTATATTACCTATCCTGAATTGAAAAGAAGGCTGCTTGTTTTTTTCGACCCTGAATTTATAGAAGTTAGGTTTACATTTTTCAATGAATTAATCAAACAAAGAATACAGGTTGATTCTATTTGTAAACAATTAAACTCTTTTGCAACAAAAGAAGAGTGTATTCAATTACTGAAATTTCTCATTGTTCTTTCAGAGTCTTCACAAGAAAGTACCAACCGTGCAAAAGCCATCTACTACATTGCAAATAAATTAGAAATTGAAGAAAAGGATTTTAGAATCAACTTCAAAAACACTACTTCTTCTTCAACTTCCTCTTCGGTTAATTCATCAGCTCCTAAAGAAAAAGATTATTATGCTATTTTGTTTGTAACTGAAAAAGTAAATTATGCTGAGCTTCGAAAAGCATATCATAAACTTGCGAAACAGTATCACCCCGACATGCATAACGGCTCACCACATGATCAGAAATTGATGAATGAAAAATTTCGTGAACTCACCGCAGCTTATGAAAAGATAAAAGAAATGAGAGGATGGGACTAGTATAATTTTTTTTATACCACTAAAAAGAAAAACCCCGGATCCATCAGAACGACTTCACCGGGGATCCCCATGAAAACACAATCTTTCTTCGCCATGAAGCGAAAAATATCTTAATTACTGCGCAAGATACGCTTTTAATGATTTATTCCTAGTGCTTGAACGTAATTTATTAATTGCATTGTCTTTTATTTGCCTTACCCTTTCTCTGGTAAGTCCAAATTCCTCTCCAATATCTTCTAATGTCATTGCATAAGGAACGCCAATCCCGAAAAACAATTTTATAACGTCTCTTTCCCGTTCTGTTAAAGTTGCTAAAGTACGTTCCGTCTCAACCTTTAAAGAAAAAGTATAATTCAACTTTTCATCTGTACGTTCAGTGTCCCTGTTTTCAAGTACATCCAGCAAAGAACTGTTCTCTCCATCGTCAAATGGCGCATCCACACTCACATGGCGGGTAGAAACACTCATTGTGTTCTTAATTTCTTCCACCCCTATCTCAAGGCATTCAGCCAGTTCCTCGGAAGTTGGCTCCCTTTCAAACTTCTGTTCAAGTTCGGAAAACGCTTTGTTAATCTTGCTTAATGATCCCACTTTGTTCAGTGGTAATCGAACTAAACGGCTTTGCTCAGCCAATGCCTGCATAATACTTTGGCGAATCCACCATACTGCGTATGAGATGAATTTGAAACCCTTGGTTTCGTCAAATTTCTGAGCAGCTTTTACTAAACCTACATTTCCTTCGTTTATTAAGTCATTGAGAGACAACCCATTGTGCTGATATTGTTTAGCCACAGAAACTACAAATCGAAGGTTGGCTTTTACAAGCTTTTCCAACGCCTCCTGATCTCCCTGTTTTATCTTTTGAGCAAGGGTTACTTCCTCTTCTGCTGTTACCAGGTCTACTTTCCCGATCTCCTGTAAATACTTTTCGAGCGATTCGCTTTCCCGGTTGGTGATAGATTTAGTTATCTTTAACTGACGCATTATATACTTCCCTCTGTTTGATGAATTAATAAACTAAAACGGCTTTTTGCGAAAAGAGTTTTGTAAACAGACTATTCCAGAGTAAAAACATTCCATGGGTTGGTTCACATTTGCCTTCATAAAAAGTTATGCAAAGGTACTTCCATTAACAATGCAAGTCAATAGGTTGGTGAAAATAATTTTACACTAGGTTCACAATTATGCAACATCCAGGGTTTGAACTGGCGCCTTTGCTGGGTAACTTTGATGTAAATTCTGTTGTTTCTCTCATGCAGTATCTAACTTTTTCAGGTTTTGTCTTCTCTTCTCTTAGGCTTTTTTGCATAACAGTTGCTTGCTCTGAAGCCCTTGCCCAGTCAGCATTAGAAGATTTTTTTACCTGGCAGGGAGAGAGCAATCAGGCGCTGGCAGAGTATGGAAAAAGTGTTGGAGGAGCTGGCGATGTGAACGGTGATGGATTTGCTGATGTGCTTGTTGGTTGTCATTATTACAGTAACCCCGAGTTTCATGAGGGTAAGGTATTTCTATATTATGGCAGCCCAGAGGGGATTAACCCATTGGAGGGTTGGAGTTTTGAGAGTAATACCGAAAATGCTACACTGGGAATAAGCGTTTCAGGGGCGGGGGATTTAAACAATGACGGTTTTGACGATGTGATAGTAGGTGCGCATACCTTCACCGGTGACCAGAATAGTGAAGGCAAGGTGTACGTTTTTTACGGCTCTGAGGATGGGTTAGGTGATGTTCCTGATTGGGAAATGGAGGGAAACCAGGAAGGATGCGACTTCGGGGGAATTGTTTCTGAGGCCGGAGATGTAAACGGAGACAGTTATGATGATATAATAATCGGGGCCATTTTTTACGATGGAGCAGAGGTGGACCAAGGCAGGGCTTATGTATTTTATGGTTCTGAAGGGGGGTTAACTTCCACCCCCTGGACTGCAGAGATTGCAGAACCCGGAATTACCTTCGGTTCTCATGTTTCCGGGGCAGGAGATGTAAATAATGATGGTTTTTCTGAGGTGATCATAGGCTGCAGAAAATATACAAACGGCGAAAATTCTGAAGGCGGGGCCTTTGTTTTCTACGGGTCCCCTTCGGGGCTGGAACCTGATTACACCTGGCATTTTGAAAGCAATCTTACAGGAACAAAACTTGGACAAAGTGTTTCGACTGCAGGAGATGTAAATAATGATGGTTTTTCTGATGTGATAATAAGCGGGCATAATTACTCTCAACCGGAAACTGATGAAGGATATGCACTGAATTTTAATGGCTCTGCTTCGGGATTATCATTTGCTCCTGATTTTCAACTTGAGTCAAACTTAACGAACGCATTATTCGGCAATCAATGTGCAAATGCCGGCGATGTAAACGGCGACGGGTATGATGATGTAATTATCGGCTCAAGAGAATATTCAAACGGAGAAACCAGCGAAGGCAGGGTTTATGTGTTTTTAGGTTCATCTTCAGGTTTGCTCGAAACTGATTTATGGCTAGCTGAGAGCAACCAGGAATCTGCATTTTTCGGATACAGTGTTTCCAGTGCAGGTGATGTAAATGGTGATGGAGCTGATGATGTGATTATTGGAGCTAAATATTGGGACGGTGGCGAAGAAGACGAAGGAGGTGCATTTGTTTTCTTAGGCATTCCTCCCTCGCCATGCCCATCGGTAAGCGGCGTTAGCATTGGCTCTATCACATCTTCCTCAGTTACTGTTTCGTGGGCAGACGATGCTGATGCTTCGTCGTACAACGTTATTGTAAAAAGCAAGGGTGAATTGAAAAACTATTTTGTTACATCGAACAGCGTAACCATTCCGGGCTTAACATCATCTACAAATTATAAGATCATCATAAGAAGTCAATGTGGTTCACAATTTTCTTTGCGAAGTTTTGGGGGAACATTTACAACATTGCCGTAAATTTATTGTTTGAAAAAAATATGTTGACTGAAATGAATTACAAAATAGTTTCACTCAGTGTTTTGTTATTTGTTGTACCAAGATTTTTATCAGCACAGGCATTTTATGATGGCCCGGGTTGGACACAACATGGAAACTTAGCAGTCTCAGCCTTCGGCTGGAGTATGAGCAATGCGGGTGATGTGAATGGAGATGGGTATGATGATCTACTAGTTTCAGCAATTGACCATTCAGAACCCATAGAAACTGAAGAAGAAGAAGGCAAACTGTACCTGTTTTACGGAAGCCCCGACGGGCTGGATACCATTCCTGCATGGACTTACCAGCCAAACGAAACACTTACAATAACCGGATTTTCCACTGATGGCGGTGACCTGAATGGCGACGGTTATTCTGATATCATCGCAGGCTGTCTGCAATGGACAGGCGCTGCTACTGACGAGGGAAAAGCAATTCTTTTTTACGGCGGCCCCGATGGACCGGCTGATGAACCTGACTGGCAATTTTCACAGGGGCAAGAAGGAGCCTTAGTAGGCAGCGGTGTTGCGCTTTCAGGTGATATAAACAGTGATGGATTTAATGACTTGTTCATTGGCTCCAAAATGTGGGATGGAGGAAATATTGACGAGGGTAAAACATGGATGTTTTATGGTTCTGCTGACGGTCCGGTTGAAAGCGGCTGGACATGGGAGGCCGAGCAAGACAGCGCCATCAGCGGTTACCCAATAAGTTATGCAGGTGATGTGAATGGCGACGGGTATGATGATGTGATAATAGGCGCTAACCAGTATAACAACACCTTAGAAGACGATGGGCTGGCGGTTTGTTTCTATGGCTCGGCTGCGGGTTTGTCATCTCTCCCAAACTGGCAAATGACAGAGGGGCAAAAAAAGTCAAATTTCGGGCATTGGGTAGATGGCGCAGGCGATGTGAACGGCGACGGATATGATGATGTGCTGATTGCTGCTTTATTGTATGAATACACTATAGATAATTTTAATGAAGGGGCTATATTCGTTTATCATGGTGGGCCAACGGGGATTTCCAACACTTCGGCTTGGAGCAAAGGCAGCGGACAGATAGAAGCCCAGCTCGGTTACTGTACTGCCGGTACTGGGGATATTAACGGCGATGGATATGATGATGTGATAGCTGGTGCTAAATACTGGACAAACGGCGAAGCCGAAGAAGGTGCTGCATTTATTGCATTTGGCGGGGAAGGTGGTTTAGAAACTGATTGGTGCTGGACCGGGGAAGGAAATCAAGCCCAAGGTTTTTATGGCAGGCATGTTGGTGGTGATGGTGATTATAATGGAGATGGCTATTCTGATTTTCTTGTTGGAGCATACAGATATACGGATGTTCTCAGTCAGGATGGAAAAGGCTTTTGCTACTATGGCGCCCCCAGGCCTGAAGAATTCCACTATGAAAAGGATAGTTTTTGTATAACGGATGGATTCGTTTCTGCAATTATTGACGGCATATCAGGAGGTACTTTCAGTTCAACATCTGATGATGTAGTTTTTTCCAATGTCTCTATTGGTGAAATAGATCTTGCAGCAACAAACATAGGAAGTTTTACCATTTTTTATACTCTTCCTGAAGGATGTGTTGTCATCAGCCAAGTGATTCATATTGGCACCGAACCTTACGGAACTTTTGGTTATGATGATGATCATTTTCCACAAACAGCACCCAACCAGTTTCCGGGCTTTGCAGGTGGAGCAATTTCGGGTATCTTCTCTGCCACTCCACCCGGTCTTGTAATTACTGCAACTACAGGCGAAGTAAATTGCGCTGCAAGCACACCCGGTACATATATTATCATGAACACAGTTGATAATAATTACTGCACTAGGGTTGACAGTTTTACACTCACCATTGATCCGCCCTGTGTTGCGCCTCAAGCGCCCTATATCGCAGATGTGAGCACTACATATGTAACTCTTTTCTGGAATACTGTTCCATATGCAGAAACATATACAATCCAGGTACAAAGTGATGTTGATACCTTTTTGGTTTATGATCATCCTGATACAACTATCACTCTCACAGGGTTAACACCCTACACAAACTATAGGGCCTGGATAGTTACAAACTGCGGGACAGGCAGCTCGCCAAAATCTGAAAAAACAGATTTTCAAACCAACCCGAATGCGGTGGAGAATATTTTTTCTGAAAATTTATTCTGTATAAATCCCAACCCTGCAAATGATAAAACTATTATTCAGTTTCATGCTGCTTCCACTCAGGAATCTGTTCTCCAGATTTTAAATGCAGAAGGAAGAATTTTATTTGAGGCAAACATCAAACCCGGTATAAGAGAAACAGAATTAAACCTCACATCTCTCTCCCAGGGAATCTATTTTGTGAAATGTTATACAGTAAATGGCGTTGGAGTGAGAAAGTTGGTGGTTGGTTGAATTAGATAATTGGTAAAATAAAAAAGCCGCATCCCTGCGGCTAATAAAATTTATTTATCATTCTCATTCTTTCTTACAACAGGCATGCAAATCATCATACGCTTTTTCATCGGCAGGCACATCTCCTGCATCATAGCCAATAGCAGCAATAGCTTGTTTAATCTCCGCTTCAGAAGTTTTTTCGGTGTTATAACGAACAGTTACATCTTTTGAGTCGAGATTTACAATTGCAACTTTCACTCCGGTCACTTTGCTGAGTTCGGCCTCAATAGTTTTTTTACACATGCCGCACACTGCAGAAGTGGGGATTTGTACTGAAGCAATAGTATTGGATTGAGAAAAAATATTTGTAACAAAAAACAGAACAACCGCTGTTGCAAATATTTTAATTTTTGAATTTTTCATACTTTTCTTTTTTGAAATGATTATAAAGTTATTGTTTTTATTCTGATTTAAAAAATAATCTCAGTCCCGCATAAAACTTCCTCTCCATGATGGGTGCATATATAACACCCGCATCAAAGTAAGGCCCGAAAGGATCATCGGCTGCGATGATCGGGTCATGTTGGGTAAAGTTGCCCAGATTCTCCGAACCGACATAAAGCTCAAAATGTTCCCACTTTTTTGTTACCTGCGCCAGCAGAAGCATATAGGCCGGAGAAGTTTCAGGCAAGTGATGCGATTCATGATTCTCATCCAATTCAGGTAATCTTGAGCTTCCATAAAACTGGCTTGTGGCATCAAACACCCATCCACCCTTAGGTGTTTCGTATGCTATGTTTATCAGCCCACGGTGCTTATAGGTAAGTGGTACTTGCCGCAAAGTATCATTATAAGTAGTTTGCGCATCAGTGAATTTGTAAGCTGCCCTGAAATCAAAGTTTTGAAATATTTCATAATTAATTTCCGCCTGGCCTACGTTTGAGAACGAACTTCCATGCAGGTTGCTCACATAAATTTTTTCTGCATCACTGTCAAGGTCAACAATAAGCTGGTTCACAAAATCCGTTCTGTATACATCCAATGTAAATGTTCCTTCCTGTTCATTCAGTTTAAACAACTGAATGAAAGTAACCCCGTAATTCCATCCTTCTTCAGGTAAAATATTTTCTGTGATTATTAACTCCCTTGAGCTTGTGAGTATTCCTGTATTCTCCGCAAAGATATTTGCAACCCGGTAGCCCTTTCCACCCGAAACCCGCAGAGTTGTTTGTGGGGTAAAGGCATATTTCAAATGCAGCCTCGGTGTAAAAAATGTTCCGTACAAGTTATGAAAGTCGGCCCTTACGCCGGCAAGCAAGCTAAATTTTTCTGCCTGTTTAAAATAATATTCTGTAAAAATACCCGGCACATTTTCCTTTCTCACATAATTTATCGAGTCATACGTTTCATCAAAATCATTGTACAGGTAACTGAATCCGCCCTTGAACAAGTGATTTGTGTTGAAGAAAAATGTTTGCCCGATAATGTTTACATGCGCATAAGCTTCTGTTCCATCATAATCATTCAACCCGTAAAAATCATCAGAAGTATGCCAGGCTCCGCTTAGGATGGTTCCGATTGAAGTATTGGGCCTGCCAAAAATGAACCCGTTCTTCAAATATGCTTCAAGCCTTTTTGTGTTCACACCAATTCCATAGCCGTTGTCAAGATCCCTGTCAGCATCTGCGTCAAAACTCAGTTGCCCGCCGGCAAGTTTAGATGAGATGAGTTTAATTCCGAATTGTGATTCATAGCCGATATTCCAGTCTTCAGTTGCAAAATTCCACCGGTTCATGAAGATATAATTTTCTGTAAGAGGCGCATCAAGAAACCCATCTTCATTATGATCCATCTTGTTATGCAGTTGGCTGGTATGTAATAAAAATGATGTGCTAAGGTATGGGTTAAGCAAATGATGGGAATTCAGATTCGCTTCAAATCTTCCTGAATTGCTGCCGAAAACATTCAGTAAAAGTTTTTCCTTATCAATGTCATAAGGTTTTCGTAATTCCGTATTAATAGCTCCTGTTATACTCTCATATCCATTTACAACAGGACCCACTCCCTTTGTAATTTGAATGCTTTCTATCCAGGGACCGGGAATGTAAGTAAGACCGTAAGATGCTGCCAGCCCTCGAACACTTGCCATGTTCTCCGTCATGATCTGTGCGTACACACCATCAAGCCCCAGCAGTTTAATTGTTTTTGCACCTGTTACTGCGTCGCTATATTCAGCGTCAACAGCCGCATTTGTTTCAAAACTTTCACTCAAATTACAGCAAGCGGCTTTTCGAAGTTCACCTTCATTCAGTGTTTCAAGATTCACTGCATTTAAAGTATTAACAGCAGTTGAAGACGAGCTTCCTTCCACAGTTACAGTGCTTAATTCTTTTTGCGGACGCAGCATCACATGAAAGAATTTTTCTTCCCCCACTATAATAGTATCCGGCATGAATCCTACAAAGCTGAACACAAGTTGCGTTTGTTCAATTTCTGTTTTCTCTATTTTGAAAAAACCATTTTCATCAGCCGTTACCCCGTTTGAGGTACCTGCCCATAGTACCGCTGCTCCCGGCAATGGTTGCATGCCCCCTCCTTCTTCCTGGCTCATAACCATGCCCTGTAGCGTTTGCGATTGCATAAGTTGATGAATGAGCAGAAGAAAGGTTATTAAAAATATATTTTTCATTTTTATAAAAAATTATCATTATCAATTGGTTTGATAAAAAATTTAATTTCATCCGCCTTGCAGATGAAATTTTTTACAAAATGAAATTAAATCCGAAGCAGGTCAGTTTGCAAGAGTATATCTCTTCCGGGTTTCGGGGGTGGAAGGTTTATTGCAAAAAGTTTAGTAAAAGTATTTTCAGTAACAGGGGAATTCATGCTGATTGAAAGTAATTCAAAGTGTTCTGCCTGAAGTTCAATTGTATTGATATCTTCCCGAAGCGCATCGAAAGAAAATTTTATGTAGGTAATATCATTAACACAACAAGTTGCTTGTACTATGTTATCATGGCAATCATCCGCTTTTTGAGTTTGAGAAGTTTCACAACAGGAAGAAACTTGTTCTGTAACGTCTTTAGAAACATTGCCGTTCATTAAGCACATATGTGAAAAAACGGAAAACCCTGTAGTGCTTACCAGCAGTACGAGCAGTAAAAACGAAGCAACTATTTGATTACCCAAATTTTTCACACAACGAAGATACTTTATTTAACAATTTTTTCCATCCCGGGAAACCTAAATCCCTTCTTATGACGTTATTCAGACAGTAAAAGATGTAATTTTGTAAAATCGTTCAAAAAAAATATAATGCATAAAAAAATCTTTCGGGCCCTCATTGTTTTATCATGCGCCCTTATTTTCCTGGGTTCTTGTGATAAAAAGAAAGGTTGCACGGATTCAGCGGCCACAAACTTCGATTCTGAGGCAGAAGTGGATTGCTGCTGTGAGTATGATACAATACCCGCAGACAGTTTGGCTACTTTTTCAATGAATCTAACACAATTTGTTGGTTCTGAGGTTTTTATACCGGGAAACACATATTCCATAGGCGGAGTTAAAACACAACTTGAAATTGCACGGTTTTATATTTCAAATGTCCGGCTAATAAATGCTTCAGGGAATGAAGTGCCATTTGAAGGACTTTACCTGCTTGCTGATCCCGGTTTTGATAATTACGACCTTGGAAATGCTCCAGCAGGGGAATACACAAAAATTTTGTTTGATGTGGGTTTAGATGAAGAAACCAATCACTCAGATCCAGGGGATTACCCCTCAAG
>JBJXHH010000170.1:0-7178 GCA_046160675.1 Chitinophagales bacterium | reverse complement strand
CAATCCCCGGACCTAAATCAAAAGAAATTATTGAACGCAGAAGAAATGCAATGCCATTGGGTTTGGCAAAGTCTACTGAAATAGCAATAGCCTCTGCTCATGGAGGAATAGTAACTGATGTTGATGGAAATGTATTATTGGATTTTGCAGGAGGAATTGGGATGATGAATATTGGGCATCGCAATGAGCAAGTGGTAAATGCAATGAAAGAGCAGTTGGATAAATACATTCATATCTGCTCTCTTGTTGCCACTCCGGAGCCCTATGTTGAGTTAGCCGAATTATTAAATCAACTCACACCAGGAAATTTTCCGAAAAAAACATTGCTTGCAAATAGCGGAAGTGAAGCAGTAGAAAATGCTATAAATATTGCAAGATATTATACAAAAAGAAATGCAGTTATTTGTTTCGAAGGGGGGTATCATGGCCGAACATTCTTGACTTTGTCGCTCACAAGCAAGTACGCATTGTTTAAGAAAGGCTTCGGTCCGTTTATGAATGATGTGTATCGTTTTCCTGTTCCGAATTTGTACCGAAAGCCGGATAACATTTCAGATGCTGAGTATGTAGATTATTGTATCAGGCAATTTGATGAAAAATTAATTTCTCAGATTGATGGCGAAAGCGTAGCAGCAATCATCATTGAGCCTGTACAGGGGGAAGGTGGTTTTATTCCAATGCATCAAAAATTTCTGCAGCATCTAAGAACAATTGCTGATAAGCATGGAATCGTTTTAGTTTTTGATGAAATTCAATGTGGAGCTAGCCGCACTGGTAAATTATTTGCCTGTGAACATTTTGATGTTGTGCCGGATATCATTTGCTTGGCAAAGTCTATAGGTGCCGGAATGCCCATAAGTGCCATCACCGGGAAAGCTGAAATACTTGACAGTGTTCATCTGGGCGGGGTTGGCGGTACCTACGGAGGAAACCCTCTTTCATGTGTTGCAGCTATAGAGGCATTGAAAATTTTATCTTCAAAAGATTTTTTAAAGAGGGCAAATCATGTTGGGCAGGTAGTTAAAAATAAATTGGAAGAGTGGAAAAGGATATACAATTATATTGGGGATGTAAGAGGGCTGGGTGCCATGTGTTTGGTTGAATTTGTAAAAGACAGGAACACAAAGGAACCTGATGTTGAAATTGCAATGGAAATAATTAAAGATGCCGTTAACAATGGAATTGTATTAATAAGGGCTGGATTATTTTCAAACTGCATTCGCCTTTTGCCTCCAATTGTGATGACCGATGAACAAATTATAGAAGGGTTGGAAGTATTGGAAGGCGCTATCAAAAGGGCGCATGAAAAAAGACTTTAATGCAAAGAAGGATATACTATAATGCCAATATTCTCACCCAGGACAAAAAAAATCCCAAAGCGTCTGCATTTGCTGTTGAAGGTGGAAAAATTATTGCTGTTGGGCAAGATGAAAAAGTTTTAAGTGTAAAAAACCCGGAAACTGAGGTTATTGATTTGCAAAACAAAACCGTGCTGCCCGGGTTTAATGATGCACATATTCATATCTGGAAGGTTGGAAGCTTAATGACTTACACTCTTGATTTAAGAGGAGTTGGGAGTATTGATGAAATGCTGGACAAGATAAATGAGTATCAAAAAAATAATCCTCAACTCACATGGATACAGGCACGGGGTTTCAATGAAGCGAATTTTCCGGATAAAAGGATTCCCAACAAAAATGATCTTGATAAAATTACTTGTCACAAACCAATTTGTGTAACAAGAACTTGTGCCCACCAGGTTGTAGTAAACAGCAAAGCACTTGAAATTACCGGCATCACAAAAACTACTACGCCACCCCTAGGCGGAGAAATAAAGTACCTTGATAATGGGGATCTTGCAGGGCATTTTACGGAAACAGCAATAGGGTTAATTATAAAAAGAATCCCAAAGTTTACAACTGAGCAATACAGGGAAATGATAATGACGGCACAAGATGCCCTCCTATCTCAGGGGATAACTTCGGCAACAGACCCCGCAGTTGAAAAAGACTTAATACAAGTATATAAGCAGATGGATGCTGCAGGAGAATTAAAAATGCGCATCAATGTATTCCCTATCAGGATACCTGATGGTTCCAATACAGTTTACCCGTTGCCTGAAAAATATAAATCAAAACATTTGAATATTGATACAGTGAAATTTTTTGCAGATGGCGGCCTTAGCGGGAAAACAGCCGCATTGAAAAATCCCTACAAAAATTCATCAGACAGGGGGGTGTTACGGTTGGAAAAAGAGCTCTTTAAAAAACTTACGAAAGAGAGCCAGGATGCGGGCTTTAGGATAGCAACACATGCAATAGGAGATGCAGCTATTGAAATGGTTTTAGAAACGTATAATGAAATTGCATCCTCAAATTACAAGAATATCAATCATCGTATTGAACACCTTGGTTTGCCTTCAGAATATGATCTGAGTCTTATGAGTGAACTTAATATTTCAGCAGTTATGCAGCCGGTTTTTATATATGAACTTGGAAAAAACTTTAAAGAGTATTTGCCTGAAAATTATTTAAATTATGTGTACCCAGTTCGTTCAGTACTAGATCATAAAATTAACCTTTCTTTATCAACAGATGCGCCGGTTGTAAAAGATTTTTCTCCTCAAACGAATGTTTCATCTGCTGTTAACAGAAGAGATGTATCGGGGTTTGAAATATCCCCTTCACAAAAAATCTCATTAGAAGATGCACTTTATGCCTATACAATGGGAAGCGCAATTGCGAATGGACAACAGGAAGTATTCGGCAGTATTGAAGAGGGAAAGTTTGCAGATTTTGTTATTGTAAATTTTGGGAAAGATCAGGACAGCAGCACATTTACAGTAGAACAAGTGTATGTTAACGGTAAACTCTCAGAAAATTAATTTTCATTCTTTTGTCATTTTCAATAGGACATTATTATATAGATGAAGGTTATAAAAATTAAAGTAACTTTATTGCAAATCTAAAACCTATGAATTGGCTCTGTATGTCTTTATTATTACTGAGCACATTTTATTGCGCAGGCCAAACCCTTTTTTATGAAGATGAATTTAAAGGCGGAGCTACCGCCAGTGGAGGGTCGCCGGGAGCCTATGCTACTTACACACCAAGTGATTTTGAAGTTTTTATTCCTGCAGGGTCTACTATTCGAAAGGCATATTTATTTGCTGGAAGGCATGGAGAAGCACCCGATACAGAGGTTGAATTAAATGGTGTTTCTTACATCTTTGATGAAACTAACCAGGTAAGCGAAGATTACTCAACTGTCTATGGCGGGAATGCAGGTGTTCATGCAATTGAGGTTACCGCAGATATTGATCCTGTTACATCTGATTACACAATAGAAGTGATGGATGATTATTACGGACCAAACAACATATACCTCGATTTTTATTTGTTTATTACTTATGAAAATCCCTCATTAGATTCAACATTTGTTGTTATTTATTTAAATGACCAGGATTTCGATGACTCGACAGATGATCCCTGGGAAATTAACTTACCCCAACCCATGGATACTGTTTGTGTAGATATAGGAGTTGCTTTTATGACAGGCTATGCATGTTATATAAGTGATGGCGAAGATGCTTATATAAATGACGTATTCATAGGAACCTGGGGCGGTAATGAAGACAATAGCGGTGATTGTGGTGGCCCATTGGGCAGTTTTGCATATTATGATGGCGATTTTCTCGGCTTAATGGATGATGATGAGGACGAAGTAGTAGACGGAACAGATGTAATTGCTACCATTAATGAATACATAACAGTAGGAGGAACGTATCTTGAAATGAATTTTGATTATGTGGGCGGGAGCAGTTATGGCGAAAGTAGCAATGCAATTTGGGCTACAGCAATTATTTACGGTGAGGGAGCAGAGTTGGTAGATTCCTTAGTAACTGCCGGCGACGATGTTGTAATGTGTAAAGGGGATACTATCCAGATCACTTCTACAGGTTCTGGCGACTTTGAATGGAGCCCTGCTTCCAGTGTGAGTGATCCATTTATTAGTAACCCATTTGCTTTTCCTTCTTCTACAACAACGTATATAGTAACGGTAGATAACGGTTGTTTTGCTGATGTAGATTCATTAACCGTTTTTGTAGATGAATTTGCAATTGATCTTGAGGATATAATTGAGGTATGCACGGGAGAAGGGGTTCAAATAGGAATCGAAAATGAAGCCGGAGTTACTTATACCTGGTCGCCTGCAGATGGGTTATCAGGAACAGATATCTCAAACCCAACCACTTTTACGACTGAAAACATTACTTATAACCTTGTTGCTGAGAATGAAAACAGTTGCATTAGTGAAGATGAAGTTGATGTTGTTGTTAATAGTGCCAGCGTAACACTAAGCCAGGATACTATCATTTTGCTTGGAGGCAGCGCAATTTTGATAACCGACGGGGATGGAGTCGACTACTTTTGGCAACCCACGGATTTTCTGGATTGTATAGACTGTGCTGTTGTTACAGCAACTCCTCCAGCTACTACCACTTATATTGTTATGATTACTGATGAAGATGGTTGTATTGATTATGACACAGTTACTGTTTTTGTTGATAGTGAATGCAAAAGGCTGATTCATTTTCCAAACGGTTTTTCTCCCAACGGTGATAATATAAATGATGTATTTATTCCAATAACTTATTTGCAGGATGTTGAAGATCCAGAGATGAGAATTTATAACAGATGGGGAGAAATTGTTTTTGAAACTACTGACATGAACATAGGTTGGGATGGAAGTTTTAACAATGAAAATCAACCTGTTGGAAGTTTTGTTTACACATTTTCTTTCCTTTGCTTCGGCGAAAAACAATTAGTAACAGGGACAATTACCTTAGTGAGATAAAGGCTATTTTTTTCTTAGGGTGATTTGTGTAATCTCAGGCCAGATGCCAATTCTTCCGGGGTAGCCAACTGTGCCAATACCACGGTTCACATATAAATAGGTTTTCTTTTTTTCATATAAACCAGCCCATTGTTCATATACCCACTGCGAAGGTGAGAACCGAAATGCCGGCGTTTCTATTCCCATTTGAAAACCATGTGTATGCCCGCTAAGGGTAAGTTGCGGAGGGTACTCTTCTTCCAGCACTTTTGCATCCCAGTGTGATGGATCATGAGTCAACAGAATTTTGAATGCCGTGTTGTCAATTCCATCGCTTGCTTTTTTAACATCTCCAATCTTCGGAAAATCGCCTTTGCCCCAGTTTTCAACGCCAACTATAAAAAGTTTTTCACCTTCTTTTTCTAACATCCTGTTTTCATCAAGCAGCAAATCAAAGCCTATTTGCGGGTGTATCTCTTTTACTTGTAAAAGGTTTTTAGCTTTTTCATCTTCAGATTTCCAGTTTACATAATCTCCGTAGTCATGATTTCCTAACACAGAAAATTTCCCTAATGGCGCTGAAAGTTTTTTAAAAACATCATACCACCCATTCATTTCTGAAGCTTTGCTGTTTACAATATCTCCTGTATACAGTAAGATATCCGACTGTAATGATTGAATTATTTCAACAAGATATTCAAGTTTATCTTTTTCCCCCGTTCTCCAGGAGCCAATATGTAGGTCACTGAAATGTGTGAGAGTTACTCCCTCAAAAGATTGAGGCAGGTTTTCAAAATACAGGATTTCTTTTTTTATAGTAAATTGATATCGTCCCCGAAACATTCCATAGATAAATCCAGAAAACGGCACAAGGCCAGCAACCATTGCTGTCTGGGAAATAAATTTCCTCCTTGAAATAAATTTTCTTTTTCCGTTTTCATGTGTTTTCTTTCGCTTGAAATAACTCAGCGGAAGCCTGATACTATCTTCAAGCAACAGGAAGATGAATGCACCAAGCTTAAAGAATACAAATCCTGTGAAAATGCCGAAAATGTAATTGATTACAGTAATAACTTGTGGCGGTAAACTGCCTGATAAACTCACTGCAATAATTATAAAAATAAAAAAACCAATACTGCTTGTAATATATATCCGTTTCGCTTTTTTCTGATTTTTTTGAAACAACCTCTTCAAGCCTGACACAATAAAAAAGTCGGGTAAAAAATAAACACCGGCTAGAAATAAAAACCTGATAAGAAGTTTTGCAATATCCATCGTCAACAAAATTTTTAGAAACAGTGCTTCGCAATTGATACGAAGAATGCAAAAATAAGAATTCGTATTTGGAGGAGCTTGCATTATAACTCGAAAACCGAAAGAATAAGAAAAACTTCATCAGATTCAGAATATCACCAATACTGGGGAATTTGAGCTGAAAATTTTTTTGTTCCAAAATTCAGATTCAATTTTGTGATAGTAAAAATTCCAATTATGAAACACACACAAAATTCCAACTTTGGGAGAAGTAAGATTTTCAGAAAATTTTATCTTCTTGTTTTTCTGGTTCTTAGCCAGGCAGCTTCAATTCTCGCTCATGACATTACTATTGCAAATGTTACTGCGACGAAAGTGTCTTCAAAAAAAGCGCAGATTACTTTTCAGATCAGTTGGCTGGATTCATGGTATTACCAATTAAGCCAGCCGAAAAACCATGACGCCGTATGGCTTTTTGTAAAGTATCTCGGCACTGATGGTAAGTGGCATCATGTACAATTCAACGGGTACAGGACGCACACAGAAGCTGACATCTCTGTGCCCTCTGATAAAAAAGGCGTTTTCATCCGAAAAAAAATGAGTGAAACTCTGAGTGATTTTGAAGCAGATGTAAGTTTTGCAGACATCCTCTTATATTGGAACCTTTCTGCCGCCAATTTATATCCGCCAAAGGAACCTTACGTTTTAAAAGTATTCGGAATAGAGATGGTATATGTGCCTGAAAATGCATTTTATGCAGGCGTTGATTCTATTGCAGGCGGTGATGCAGTTTTTTACGACAAAGACAGTTTAGGCACAGAAGGGTTTGAATCAGATTCATATACTGCTATCATGAATCCTTTTCCGAAAACGTTGATAAACACTGGCGATGCCACTGCAAGTGGAGGATTTCCGCAAATAGATTCCTCTTTACAATATCTACCCGGTTATGCCTCATTTCCGAATGGGTATAAAGGTTTTTATTGTATGAAATATGAGATCAACCTGGGGCAATATGTAGATTTCCTCAATTGCCTGATCCCTTCCGGTCTCGACGCAAATTTTTATACAGACCCGGCAATAGATTT
>JBJXHH010000169.1:0-5232 GCA_046160675.1 Chitinophagales bacterium | reverse complement strand
TAAAACGCCTGGTTTTAACTACTGGTTATCAGTCCAATCCCAACCGTTTTTCTTCTGGTTATCAGTCCAATCCCAGCCGTTTTTCCTCTGGTTATCGGTCCAATCCCAACCATTGGTGATGCTGCTTGCGCCACCTCCATTGCCTAATCCAGCGTTTTCATAATCGTTACTTGTTGATGGGTTCCGGGAGATTAGGCCTAAGGCCATTAGTAATGCATAAAGAATTGCCATAGTCTTTAAGATTTTACAGTTAAAATATAAATGTGACGGGAAAGTTATTAACAACTTTCAGTATTAACAAATATTTGTTAAAATATTTTTATGTGAGTGCTGCAGGAATTGATAAAATTTGCATGTGGAATAGGAATTACGGCAAAAATAGCAGTACTTAGGATATTTTATTAAACAGGTTCATGGAAAAACTTACACTACTAATTTCTTCACTTAATTCAAGAGAGACAAAGGCTGTAAGACGGTTTTTCAGGGTAACTCGCATGAATACTGACAGTTTGAAATCCAGGTTGTTTGATATCCTTGTAAAAAATAAAGGAATCAGTGACACTAAAGCATCAAAACTCTTAAAGCGCAATGCAACCGATCCTTCTTTTACAATGCTGAAGCGGCGTTTGAAGGATGATATCATTAAGGTTTTGGTTTGGGAAGGGGGAGCAAAAACCTTCACATCAAAGGCGCATGAGGCAAAATATAAATGCCGGCTTATGATCATGGAGGCTGAGTTGTTGATTACTCGGGGTTTACCTCAACTTGCTGAGGAAATACTCAAAAAGGCCTTTAAGCTTGCCAAGCATTATGAATTGACCAATGAATCTATCCTGGTGAATGAATTGCTTCAAACGCAGGTTGGACTTAAGAAAGGGCTTACCAGTTACCGGTATTATGCTGACAACAATTTAGAAAATTTTGATATTATCAAAGAGAGATTTATAGCGCAGGATTATTTTAGAAAACTGAACATGCCAAATCTGTTTTTTGCCAATAAAGAACTGAACTATAAGGAAAAATCTAAAGAAGCTACCTCGGAACTCCGTGAACTCAGTAAACGTAGTAAATCAGTACAAGTTAAATTCTGGTATTTACGGAGTGAGATATACTACAACCACCTTGTTGCTAATTATAAAAAAGCTAAAGTATCTGCTGAAGAATTTATTAAGCTAGTGAAAAACAGCCCGATTGTGTATTCAAAAGATAATCTGGGAGGAGCAAATATGCAGCTTGCCATGATCTTTATTTATTTGAAAAGTTACCCCGAGGCAGTTAAATACGCCAATGTTTCACTCGGATTGTTTGTGAAAGGCAGCTTAAATATGTTAAATGCCCTTGATTGCAAGTATATAGCATCCCTTTATCAGAGTGATTTTCAAACTGCAACAGACATCTTGAAGGATGTGAAGGAAATGAATTTGTATAAGAGCAACCCACTGATGAATGCAAAATGGCTATACTACGAAGCAAACTTGTACTTCCTGATGAAAAAGTTCGATGATGCATTAGCTACCCTACAGCAACAAACCGAACTCACCTCTGATAAATCAGGTTGGAGGTTAGGATATAAGATTCTTGAAATGATGTGTATTACCGAATTGGGATACCTTGACTGGTTGGATTACAGGATAGAAACTTTTAGGAAATTATTAAGTGATGTGAGAAAAGAAAACATTGCAAGACCCAAAGTAATTTTTCAACTTCTCAAATCATTTATTAGAACTTCTTATGATTTTAATGAGGCTACATCAATAAATACAGAACATCTTGCCCTGCTTGATAAAGCCGCAGATGAATTTGCTTGGGATCCCCGTGGATATGAAATTATCAGGTTTGAAAAATGGTGGAACAGTAAAATTAAAAAACGAAGGGCAGCATAATAATTTCTGTACGAGCTTGTTTTTATTATTCTTTCTTGCTGAATAATTCACCCAAAGTGTCGAAATCTTTTGTGTAAAATAAACCGAGTCCGTTTTTATAATCATCTTCAGAGTTTACTACATCATATTCTTTTCGCCTGAATGCTTTTATGCTTACTCTGCCATCAGGGGTAATTTTATACTCAATCTCAAAATCCCCGGCCAGATTTGAGGTGTTAGTGGTGGATTGAGTATAGTCATATGTACCCCCAATTTTTACTATAACAGCGTCATTGAATATGCGCTGTTGAAGAGCTACGTCAAACTGTTGGCGTTGTTCCAGGTTCGAGCCAAGTTCGCCAGATTCAATTTTTTTGTACCCAATATCCAGTTCTGCGTTAGGGAATATTTCAGATAGCCAGTCAGAGAAGAGGGAAGAAAGCTGATTTGTGAAAAACTCAGTCATAGTAGAGTTCACACCACTTTGGAGCGGACTAGGCAGGGCTGATGTCTGTGAAGATTCGGAAGATTCTGTACTCAGGAATTGCCCAGCCCACAATAACCCGAAAACCTGTTTATTTAATTCATTTTTATCTTGTAAAACTTGTGAGAGTTTTTGATCAAATGGAGACAATGAATAACTACCAGATCTTCCTGGAACAAAAAGATCAAAATTAATTTCAGGTGACTCCAGCAACCCTGTAATGTTAATTAGGACTTCAACATTCACAATTGCATTTACCTCTACTCCTGCAATAGTACCCGTGAGAGAAGTTTCTTTAACCTTATCTGCTTTATAAATTGCCGTAAGATTTAACTCTGCTTTATAAGGGTCCCTTTCAAACTCAATGGTTCCCCCTGGGCGGAGTATGAATTTTTTTGTGAGAAGATTCTCGAATGAAAAGTTATAACTTCCCTCAGAAACTGTTATAGTACCATTCATTTCAAGTTTATCTATTGTGTTTGCTTCTATGTGCAATCTTCCATTCCCTTTTGCTTCAAGCACATCCGACTCTTCGCTATTTAAAAGTATAATCACTTTTGAATCTTGGTTTATATCAAGAAACATATCAAAATTTACAACTGATATCGTTCTTTCTTCCTGAGTATCATCCAGGGTATCATTCCTGTTTACAAAGGTGATAAAGTTGTGTTTTGAAACATTCCCTGAACTGAAAGTGGGCAAATACACTATTGTTTCTACATTCTCATCTTTCATAGGTTTCGCATTTACAAGAATATTCAAATTTTCGATTGGGCCATTAATAGAAACATTTGCTTCCCCTATAGCTTTTCCCCAGAAATCCGGGTTTTGTTGACGGGATGTTTCCATAAAAAGAAGTTTTTCAGAATTTATAGTGAGATTGTTAAAATAAAAATCACTAAAATTTTTGTGAGATACACTTCCGGAGATTGTTCCTTCATTTGAAAATTTATCAGTAATACTTGTAGGTATTATAGAGATTTTATCTTCTGTTATCTGGAGTTTTAAATATGGGAAAAAATAGTTTGTACCAAGATAATCGACTTTTAATCCGCCTTTTTTTATCTCTGAATATCCGCTTGCTAGAGGCTTTTGCAGGGTTCCTGTCACAATTATTTCTCCAGACAGATCACCTTGCATTTCAGAAAAAAGCCCTCTTGTAAAGGGTTCTGCTACAGCTACAGGTATTTTTGAAATTTGAGTATTCACATATAAACTATCATTCCTGTTTGTGGAATAATACCCGAATGCCCGGAGTTTATTTTCTCCTTTTAACATGACGTTAAAATTTAATCGTTCATTTGGGTATAACATGGATGCAGTTACATCCGCATTACCAATCTTTTCTCCATTAAGAACAAAATCTGTGATACTTCCACTACCAACTAAACTAGGTTTTGTAAAATTGCTACTCATATTAACATTGGCATTTATCACTCCTTGCAATGACTCTCCATTATACTTTAACAACTGTGTAATATCTTCAATTAATATATTCTTCAACTGAAATTTCAGAATTGTGCCGAATTCTTTATCAGGGGTGCTCGTTAAACCAATAGATTTTCCAAAATGTTGGAGAGTAAAGTTTTCAGCAATAAGGTTTTCATAATCATACATAAGTGAGTTATTAGGCTGAATTTCCCAACGTTCATTATTCAGAAAAATTTCAGAGGGGAGTACATTCAGGCGAATGATGGAATCATTTATGAATGCTCCTGCATACAAGTTGAGCCGTTCCGGATCAGTATCTCTTCCAATCTTTAAGTTATAGTTCAGGCTGTCTTTTGAAAAATCTCCCTCAAGTACTGTTATTGGAATTTTAAGGCTGTTAGACAATTCGATTCCTGTGACCTTTGCAAAAAAATTGAGCTTATTATTTTTTGTATAAACTTCAATTGAACTTGTGTCAAAATTAATTCCACTATATGTGAATTTTTCAATGGTTGTCCTGCTGAAGAACTTTTTACTCAAAGTATTCAAGTCACCATTAATTTCCAGGTTTTTTATTTCACTTATGTCAGGATAGAAAATACTCGTAAGTGTTTTCGCATCTTTAACCTGCACATTAAAATCAACGTTTTGTGCGTTGGCAAGTTCTTCGGAAGAAATTTGACCGCCCTGCACATAAATGGTGATCATATCCTGGATGGCAAGTGGAAGTTTAGCAAGTGAGTAATTGCCTTTAAAGTCAGCATCGAGCAAGTCGGATCTTATGCTCAGATTTTTATTCAGGGAGTCTCCACCTGCATTTATACTTAATGATTTCAGTGTGTAGGTTGTGTTTCCATCTTTAATTACTACCTCACTTAATGTGGCATCACCAATAATATCATCAAGCGATTGCCCCTTTACATTCAAGTTAGATTTAAGGGAAACTTCTATTTCTTTTTTGTAAAAATTGAGTGTTCCGAGGTTTGCATAATAAACTGTTGAAATAAAATCATAGGTTGGAATTTCGTTATTAAGATCAACTTTTCCAGAAAAATCCAATTTCAGGTTAGGGTCGTTGATCTTTATTTTTCCATCAAATAATTTATCATTTACTTCACCATCAATAGTTATATCCTGGTAAGTATAGCCGTTCAGGTATATTTTGTTAACTGTTGCTTTTACATCTCCTACTACCTTGTTATTCTGGATTGTTCCTTCAACTCTTGCATTTGCAGAAATTTCGCCAAGTATTTTTTCATTACCGGTAAGCTTGCCAATCTTTAATGTTTCGGTAGTTATTTGGCCATTTACAAAAGATGTTTTTGATATTTTATCATACTTAAAATTCAAATCAGCAAAAGCACTTCCAGCAGAAGATTGAATGCTCCCGTTCAGTACAAAATCATAAATGAAACCCGTGAAATTTCCCGTATAGTTCACATTCCCCAGTTCAAG
>JBJXHH010000168.1:0-14842 GCA_046160675.1 Chitinophagales bacterium | reverse complement strand
CTCCGAAAAGTCTACGGTTACTGTTGAATCTCCAAACTTCAAAATAAAAACCTCTGAATCCAAACCCCATCCAGAACTCTGAAAATAAGTTTCTTCTCCAGGATTCTCGATTGGGATATCTTCTGAGTCAGTTGTACCTGTTACAAAAACATTTCCCGAAACATCGGCGGTGATGCAATTACCATAATCATGGACACTCCCTCCGTAATAAGTAGCCCACAGTCTTTCCCCTGCATTGTTAAACTTTAAAACAATGACATCCAAATGCCCCCAACCAGCATGTGTTCCCTGAAAATAAGCCCCTCCTCCTGGGTCATAATTTGGAAAATCATAAGAATAGGTGTAACCTGTTAAAAAAACATTTCCCCATGAATCGGTGGTTATTGAATACCCATAATCATCCTCACTTCCCCCGTAATATGTAGCCCATAACTGAACTCCCTCATTATTAAACTTTAAAATATAGGCATCCCTATCCGAATATCCTGCTCCAACTGTATCCTGAAAGTAGGCTTCGCCGTCGGGATCATAGGTTGGAAAGTTCTCTGAGTAAGTCACACCTGCTAAAAAAACATTTCCCGAAACATCGGTGGTTATTGAATTCCCATAATCCCCACCATTTCCCCCATAATAGGTAGCCCATTGCCTTACTCCTGCATTATTAAACTTTAAAATAAATGCATCGTGAAGTCCACCACCGTGTGTTTCCTGAAGATAAGCCCCGTCTCCGGCATCATAGGTTGAAAAATTTTCTGAGTATGTCGTTCCTGATACAAAAACATTTCCCCAAGAATCGGTGGTTATTGAATTCCCATAATCAGTTTCATTTCCCCCATAATAAGTAGCCCATAACCTTACACCTGCATTGTTGAACTTTAAAATAAAGACATGAGAATCCAAATATTCTCCAATTCCACCATGTGTACCTTGAAAATAAGCTCCTCCTCCGGGATCGTAAGTTGAAAAATTTTCTGAATCAGTTCTACCTGTTACAAAAACATTTCCTGAAACATCGGTGATCATAGAACTACCATAATCACCGTCTTCTCCCCCGTAATATGTAGCCCATAGCCTTACTCCTGCGTTGTTGAACTTTAAAATAAAGACATCAGAATTCCAATCTCCTGTACCATAGGCACCTTTAAAATAGGCTTCACCTCCAGGATCAAAGATTGGAAAGTCTTCTGAGTAAGTGTCACCTGTTATAAAAACATTTCCCGAAAAATCGGTGATGATGGAATTACCAAAATCGCCGTCTTCTCCCCCATAATATGTAGCCCATAGCCTTACTCCTGCATTGTTAAACTTTAAAATAAATACATCATTATTCTTCCAATATCCATCAACACCACCATGTGTACCCTGAAAATAAGTTCCCCCTTCCGGATCTTTGGTTGGAAAATTTTCTGAATAAGTTCTACCTGTAACAAAAACATTTCCGGAAGCATCGGTGGTGATGGATTTACCGTTATCATTGTCAACTCCCCTGTAATAAGTCGCCCATGTAAGCGATAAGGGTGGGTCTATGATGAGGGGTTTCTGACCTGAATAGTTTTTTACATCATATACAATTAGATTATTTTCTTTCTTGTATGAAACGTAAACCGGTTTTTTGTTTGCTGTGTTTTCATACGCCAGTATCGCCCCGTCTGCAATTTTGCCAAGCGGTGTGGAGAAAATGATCTTTTTCCCGTTTTCTGTCAACTCACAGTCGGCCCACTTTACTTCCATTTTTATATTGCTTAGGTCTGCGCCCGGCTCAATTTCAAACTCATGGTGCAGTTGTCCGCCGTCAAATTTCCATACCCAGTTGATGCCGGGATAAACCTCATTTATCCTTATTTTATTATACGTTTTTACAAACAAGGCTCCGTCAGGACAAGATGATAGATAATAATTGGTATAGCCGGGTAACGGTTCTTCATATTCAATATGCGCATCTTGTATAACTGAATTCTTCAGCAATAAATCAATGCGGGCGTATTGCAAATTAGCAGGCAAGGCTTTTTCTGGTTGCCTGTCGGGTTCAAACGGTAATCTTTCAAGTTCCTGCATGCTGCGGTCCAGCTCATGGCTCCGCTGATACATGACATAACTTACTCCTTGTTCTGTGATAAATACGCTGTAATCGCCTAAGTTGGCTCGAAACAAAACCTCTCTTACCGGCTTGCCCTCAAAGTCGGAAACTTGCCCGAAGTTTTTTTCAAAACCAGTGTTTTGATTCAGCCAGGAATTTACGGTTGTATTATCGGTTTTATCTGTAGAGGGCATGAAGGCAGCCTCTGTTGCCTGCACCATGTTTGCATATAATAAAGCAATGGTGACAAAATAGGAAAGCACTTGTGTTTTCATGATTTGTGTTTTTCATTTAGTAATAAATTTTACAAGATTGCTGGGTGAAACAAACTTGTTTTTACTTTACTTGGGAATACAAGAATAGGGCTTTATTCTAAAAATGCAAAATTTTTTCTTTAAAAATAAAATTGCATTATTCAGCACATCTTTTCAGCATCATCTTTATTACAACTCACAATTAAACGCCAAACATATCAGCATCAATCCAGCTATGCCGGTTTTGTTAACTTCCCATTATTTTCGTGCTATGAAATACAACGCCGACGTACAAAAAAAACTGCATGGGCTCACGGCAAAACTCCTGAAAGAAATAAAAACTATTGTTAAAGATGCCGATGCTGCAAGGGATGTGATTGACGACCTGAAGCAGGTAATTCATTTTCATGACTGGAAATATTATGTAGATGCGCAGCCTTCTATCAAAGATTTTGACTATGATGAAATATTCAAAAAACTAAAATCGCTGGAAGAACAATTTCCTGAACTGCTCACACCTGACTCACCGACACAACGGGTTGCAAAAACAATTACAGACACCTTCCCCACTATTGCACATTCCGTTCCCATGCTTTCGCTGGAAAACAGTTATGATGAAAATGACCTGGCTGATTTTACAAAACGAGTGAAAGAACTCACCGGGAAAACTTCTATCGCATTTTGCGTAGAACCGAAATTTGATGGCAGTAGTATTGCCTTGATTTATGAAAATGATTACTTAATGAGGGCCGCAACACGGGGCGACGGCATTCAAGGCGAAGAGATCACTAACAATGCAAGGCGCATGAAGTCTGTTCCGCTTGCTGCAAAATTTTCTGAACACGGAATTTATAAAGTGGAGTTACGGGGTGAAGTGGTGATAAATAAAAACACTTTTGCAAAAATCAATGCAAAACGGGAAGAAGACGGTTTACAGATATTACAAAATCCCAGGAACAGCGCTGCCGGGGCATTGCGGGTGAAAGACAGCATAGAGGTAGAACGCAGGGGGCTGGAGGCTTTCATGTATCATATCGCTTATGCAGAAGATAAAAACGGCAACGAGATACTCGGCACAAAACTGAAAGAACATTTTGAAAACATTCAGTTGCTTGGCACTTTGGGTTTTAAAATTCCACAGAAGGAAAAAAAACTCTGCCATACTGAAAAAGAAATACTGCAGTTCATAAAAGAATGGGAAGAAAAACGGGATGACTATGATTATGAGATAGACGGCATGGTGATAAAAGTGAATGACATTGCCCTGCAGCAGGAATGTGGCAGTACATCGCATCACCCCCGCTGGGCAATCGCTTATAAGTTCAAAGCAAGAGAAGTAGAAACAATTCTTGAAAGTGTTGAATTCCAGGTAGGGAGAACAGGGGCAATCACTCCCGTCGCAAAAGTTAAAACTGTGTACGTTGGCGGAGTAAATGTTTCATCTATCTCTTTGCATAATGAAGACATCATCGCTGAAAAAGATATTCGCATCAATGATACAGTTGTTGTTCAAAGAGCCGGCGATGTAATTCCCTACATTGACCGGGTGGTGGTTGATAAAAGAAAAAGTAACGCAAAAAAAATTCAGTTCCCTAAAGGATGTCCCAGTTGCGGAAAAGAGATCATCAAGCCGCAGGAAGAAGCAGTCTATCGCTGCATTAATGCAGAATGTCCGGCTCAGGTGGAAGAAAAACTCATTCATTATGTGAGCAAAGATGCGATGGACGTTGATGGTTTCGGCAGGGAAACAGTGAGTGAGTTTTTTACACTCGGCATACTCAAAACATTGCCTGATATTTATAAACTGGATTATGAAGCAATAGGCAAACTTGAGGGCTGGAAAGAAAAATCCATCAATAATCTGAAAACAGGAATTGAAAAAAGCAAAGAACAACCGCTTTGGCGATTCATGAACGGCCTCGGTATCAGGCATGTAGGCACACAAACGGCGAAAGACCTGGTAAAAAATATTTCCGACATCACTGAATTATTTAGTTGGGATGAAGCGAAGCTCACACAAATTGACGGCATCGGGCCCAAGGTTGCGGTGAGCATTATGCAGTTTTTTCACAATGAAGGCAATCAGCACACAATAAATGAATTGATAAAAGCTGGCGTAAAACACACAAACGAAAAAACTGTTGCTACAGTAAACAAACTTAATAATCAAACTTTCCTGTTTACTGGCTCCCTCACAAAATTTACAAGAGATGAAGCAAAAGAACTGGTGGAGAACAACGGTGGCAAACTCATCAGTTCAGTAAGTAAAAACCTGAATTATTTAATTGTTGGTGAAAATGCTGGAAGCAAATTAGATAAAGCAAAAGAAATATCGACTATTAAAATAATTGATGAAGACGAGTTTTTGAAAATGGTAAAATGATGATTAAAAATCCAAACTCAAACTAAAATACCACCTCGGGTCTGTGAGCCCGTTGAGTTCGATACCATAGCCCCTGTCAACTCTTAAGAAATATCCGAAAAGCGTAGTTCTTGCGCCGTAACCAAAGCCCGCCACAACAGGGTCACGGAAGAAGTTCACATCCACTTGCAGCGGATCTTGCCCAAAAGTAACCGTGTTGTAAGGGTTATCCTGTTCAAATGGTGAAAGCCCTTCCCAGGCACTGCCTGCATCAAAAAATCCTACAAGCTGGAAATTTTTAATCAAATCACTCTTGATTGGTTTTGCAATGAGATAACTAAAGAGCGGAACCCGGAGTTCTGAATTGAAAACAGAATAAGCGTTTCCGTTTCTTATGTTTTGTTCATATCCCCGCACAGGCGTTGCGAGTGTTTGATATACATAATTTTGCTCAAGGTTTATTTCTGTGCTGTAATTAAATTCCGGCAACAACCAACTGTCAACTCCACCGAGATAATAGATCATCTTTTGCGGACCATAACTTAAGCCTCCGGCAAACCTGTTGGCCCAAACTATTTGCCGGTGCACTTTTTGGTAATGCCGGAAATCCCAACCGATTACACCCAGGTACCCGTCATTCAAACTTACATCCACTCCTTTATCTAGATTCACTTCAAATTGTTTGTGTACTTCCGCCCAAACTTTGAATCTTGTGCCGTTCAAAATATTTGTCATCACGGGGTATGTGTTATCATGCACATACTCTACCCTTAAGCTTGCCCAATCTTCTTTGTAATTCGGAAGGTTGAGGCTGAATGTATCACCTGCAAGAAAAACAATTTTATCAGAACGGTAACTTAAACTCATGCGCACACTGCGTATCACATCAATTGGGTATTTTGCGCTGGCTTCTATAATGTTTGTTTTATTGTTTGCATCTACAACATTAAACCAAACAGGCTGGAAGGAGTATTGATTTTTTTCATTCCCGTAATACCATGTTAAACTTTTATCAATGCGCTTACTCAAATCATCAAAGCGCAAAAAGTATTCGCCTCCAGTGAAACTTGTAGGAAAACGAATACCACCGGTGAAGCGGTAATCTTCAAACAGATCCGTGATGCTCATGGTAAAAAGTCCGCTCAGGTCAGGGTTCACAAAGGTTCCGCCTGTTGTATTAAAGCTTTGATATTTATTAATAAATAAAGAATTATCCAGCTGGCTGAGTACAAACTGGTTTGAATATTTTATCCGGTATGGTTGAATGCGGCTTTGTTTTATTCCCTGTGAGGACATGTTAGTTTGATCGGGGTTATTTGAGTTTTCAAGTACTACAGGTTCAAAATCAGAAAGGCCTGAGATGTCGGGTTCAAGAAATTCATTTTGAAAATACATGCCTTCATCTATCTTTTTATTCTTCACGGTATCTAGTGCTGCAATTTCTGTTATAGTGGTGTCTTTAAAATCGGAAACAAATCCGACTTGTTTTTTTGTTGCCGAGGTATCAGATTGTACGGCCGGGATACTTACTGTGCTGATGGTGGTTTTATCAAACTCGGTTTGTTTTTTTGTATTGATGAAATTCCTGAAGGTTGTATTATTCAATTTGCTGGAATTGGCCTCACTCAAATCGGCAGGCGTTTTTGAGATATAAAAATTGTTGCTGTTGTTCGTATGAAAAACATCAATCACCTTACCTGTTTTTATACTCACATCATGCTCAAGAATATTTGACGCATAATTGGTAATAGGGAAAGTATAAGCTGTGTCTCTGTAAATTTTTATATATTTTATTGAATCAAAGTCCGCCCTTTCATACACATAGGTGATATCAAATTTCGGGTTAACAACTGTGGAATCTTTAAAATACACAACTGTATTTGTATGGTCATATACTGTATCAAGATATCCTGCAAACCGGTTCATGATGCCATTCTGATCACTGAGAAATGCAAAATGTGTTGAGTCAATCTGAACAGGAGCAGTTTCAGAAATATTTTTTGTGTGAGTGATCTTCACAAGGTTATCACTCTTTGTTTTATAGTTATAAAAGAACAAATTGAAATTCCCGACTGGAAGAATTGTATCAATATTTCCTGTTTCATCAATACGTTTTGCATCCCGGTTGCTGGAAAACACGATACCCTCATAACCATTGTCTGTTTTCACCCAATGCGGATGCAGATCATCGTAGTAATCATTTGTTACCTGCTCCACTCTTGCATTCTGCAGGTAATACACAACGATATCACTCTGCCCTTTTTGCATCACACTCATCACCAGTGTCTTATTGTCTTTTGCGTATTCTGCGTCCAGGATCTTCTGCCAACGAGTAATCTCTTTCACCTCTTTTTCTTTCTTTTCAAGGTTGTAAGTCATTACAAACATTTTCGCCCGTTTTTCATAGATCACCGCAACATTCCTTCCGTCAGGGCTCCAGCATACTATTGGGTAACTATGATCAGTAGCTAAGGATCTAGTTTTGATACCGCCTTTCTTAACTACATCTGCATGTTTTTTGTCCAAAGGCTTGAGGTATACTTTGTATTTTCCAAAATCATCGCTTACATAAGCTATATTTTTTCCATCCGGGCTGATCTTCACTTCATGATAGATCTGATCTTTCTTTGTTTTTTTGGCAACAGTGTTTTTTGAATCGGGCTGTTGCTTGTCTTTTGCTTCAATGGTATACCTGTCATACAGGTATTTATACCATTCATCAATTGTTTGATTTACAGTGCTTCCGAGTACGAATAAAAACCCGTTTTCGAGGCTGCGATTTATTCTGATGAGGTAAAGCAGGTTAGGAATATTGGCTTCACCATACTTTTCAGCAATGTAATACCAAAGGGCATGCCCGGCAAATCTTGCATCATCACCGGTTAAGCGGTTGAATTTTTTATACTCTCCACTCAGTACACCTTCCCGCAATTTGTTATCAAGCTCGCTTGTCCATTCCTGACCTATGTAGCTCACTAATCCCTCAGTGAACCATTCAGGTAAATTGAGCAACACTGCATTTTGAACTATCTCTTGGAGATTTCCCCCGAACACCATGTTTGATACAAGTATGCGCCCGATACCCTCCCTGATTTGCCTGCGAAGCTCCTGGTGGTTTCCGTCAAAGTATACAAATATCTTATTGCCGATGATGGTGGTTTTGCCGCCGGTATTGTAAAGAAATTCTGTTCCCGTAGCAATGTTTGTTTGATTATAATCGCTGATGTTATTATAAATAATGATTTCAGGCTTGGCATTCAGTTTATAATCCAGCAGGTTTTGAATGTCTTCAAGATCAGATTCGGCCATCAAAGATGCAAACCTGCCAAGGTTTTGGCCGCCTTGGTTAAAATACACGAAGAAATTATTGCTTTCATAAAACTGCCATGTGAAGTTTTTAAACTGAACCCTGTTTTGCCCAAACTGGATTTGTGTTCCTTGTGCATGAGCAGGGGCGCCTTCTATGAGGAAGCTAAGAAATATGATAATATGAATAAAAATCCAACGCTTCATTCCTTCAAATACGAACTACTAAAATAGGTAGTTTTGCCTGAACCACCATGCAAAACCATTAAAAATTTACATTTAAACGATAAAACATGAGCCGTATTGCAAGTTTTGTGATGAACCCCTTTTATGAAAATACCTACATATTGTGGGACGAAACGGGAGCATGCGTAGTAATTGACCCGGGTTGTTATACAAAAGAAGAAGTGGAAGAGTTGGAAGACTTTATAAGGAAAGAAAAACTTACACCCAAGTACCTGATAAACACCCACTGCCATATAGACCATGTGCTAGGAAATAAATTTATTGCAGAACAATACAAGATTCCGCTTTTAATGCATAAAGGAGAAATTCCGGTTTTACATGAAGTTGTAAATTATGCACCAACTCTGGGTATTTACTATAAACAAAGTCCTGAGCCGCAATTGTTTGTTGAAGAAGGGGATATTGTAAGTTTTGGAAACACCACTTTGAAAGTTTTTTTTACACCGGGGCACTCTCCGGCGAGTGTGTGTTTTTATAATGAGGCAGATAACTATATCATTGGAGGGGATGTTTTGTTTTATGATTCCATCGGAAGAACTGATCTTCCCGGCGGAGATTATGAAACACTGATCAATTCAATTAACACAAAACTCATGGTTTTGCCTGATGATGTGAAAGTATACGCCGGACATATGCAGGTTACTACCATTGGAAGGGAAAGAAAACTGAACCCTTTTTTGAATGGGGAATTTGTATAACTAGGTTCTACACATTTTCTAAAACTGATTCTTTAATTGCCACCTGGTTTCTTAATAAATCATCCAGCGTTTCCCGTTTTCTTATCAAATGTGGAATGCCATCAACAATAAAAATTTCAGGCGGACGCATGCGGCTGTTATAGTTGTTACTCATTGCATATCCGTAAGCGCCTGCATTCTTAATGGCAAGGATGTCGCCTTCCCGTATCTCATTTATTTTTCTGTCCCGGGCAAGTGTATCGGTTTCACAGATATATCCCACAACAGTATAAATTCTTTTCGTGCCTCCGGGGTTTGTAATGTTTATGATGCTGTGATATGCATCATAAAACATTGGACGGATCAAATGGTTTTGCCCCGAGTCTACCCCGGCAAAGACAGTTGCCATGGTAGGTTTCAGCACATTCACTTTTACTAACAAAACGCCCGCTTCACTCACTAAAAACTTCCCGGGTTCAAACCACAGTTCTAAATTTTTCCCATAGTCAGAACAAAAACTTTTAAACCGTTCAGTTAAAGTTTTTCCCAATTCATCAATATCAGTTGTTACATCTTCATCTTTATAGGCCACTTTAAACCCGCTGCCAAAATCCAAAAATTCAAGGTCAGGAAAATTATGTGCAACATCAAAGAGTAATTCTGCTCCCTGCAGGAAAACATTACTGTCAAGGATGTCAGAACCAGTGTGCATGTGCAGACCTATAATCTTCATGTTATCTGCTTTTATCACCCGCAATACATGCCGCATTTGATAAATTGAAATTCCAAACTTACTGTCAATATGCCCTGTTTGTATATGCTGATGCCCTCCCGCCTCTATATGCGGATTCATGCGGATGCAAACGGGGTAAGTATTGCCAAATACATGGCCGAATTGCTCAAGAATGGAGATGTTATCAATATTAATTACAACATTCAGTTCTGCTGCTTTTTTTATTTCCTCAAAGGAAACACAATTCGGGGTAAACAAAATTTGCCCAGGTGTAAATCCTGCATGCAAACCCAGCATCACTTCTTCAATGCTCACAGCATCTAATTCAGCGCCGAGGCTTTTGAAATGTTTCATCACAGAAATATTTGTGAGAGCCTTACAGGCAAATTTTATTTTTACATTAACATCCCTGAAAGCGTTTTTCAATTTGTTGAATTGCCTGGTCATGGTGTTGGCATCATACACATACACAGGGGTGCCGAATTCTTTTGCAACATCTGTGAGTTTTACTCCCCCTAAAAAATAATCGTTGTTTTGTAACTCCATTTTTTTTTGTTTATAAATAATAAAGGCTCGCCCCTCGGGCAAGCCTTCAGAAATTATTTTACAAACAAAATCTTCAGACCCTGCCCTGCAGCAGAAACTGTTTTGAAGATTTATGTTTATTCTTGTTCATGTTGTGCACAAATATATGAATGAAAAGGGTTTCCCATAATTTTCATATTGTTCATTTCTCTGTCATGCATACGTCATTTAGCCCGCAAAACGCAATATTTCTGTATTTTCCCGTAATTTAGTAGGCTTAATCCTGTGTGTGAAAGCAGTTATAGCCATCATATTAACCTTTGTTTCTCTCAACAGTATTGCACAGCAATCTCAAAGCAATAATGCAACGGCTATTCATTTTATTGAAAACAAAGGCCAATGGGATGAGAACATTTTGTTTAAGGCTGAGATTGATTATGCCTCCATTTATCTTGAAAGAAACTGTATCACTTTTGATCTTGTAAGCCCTGATGACCTGGGAAAAATAAGTCACCCCTTCCACCACCAAGCTGATACCGGTATTAATATTATAAATAAACATTGCTATAAACTTTGGTTTGAAGAATGCAATACAGACGCCCCAATAGAAAAAACTATTCAATCTCGTTCTTACAATAATTATTTCATCGGTAAAGATCAAAGCAAATGGGCAAGCAAAGTATATTCATTTGCAGAAATTACTTACAAAGAAATTTACCCGGGCATCGACTTGAAAATTTATAGCCGTGGGAAAAATTTCAAATATGATTTTATTGTTCACCCCGGCGCTGATATAAAAAATATCAAATTGCGTTATGAAGGTTTAGATAATATTTATGAAGTAAATAATACTTTGCAACTGTCGGCAAGTTTTGCAAAATTTTCTGAGTCAGAACCGGTTGCCTATGTGCAAACTGATTTTTATACCTTGCCTGTACAGTGCAAATATATTTTACAGCAAAATGTTTTAAGTTTTTACATCCCGCAGTTGTACGATAAAAACTATCCTCTTGTAATTGACCCTGAGTTAATATTTGGAAGTTATACAGGCAGCGACCAGGATAACTGGGGTTATACTGCGACTTATGACACGGAAGGAAATCTTTATGGCGGCGGTATTGTATTCGGCAACGGTTATCCTACTACTACAGGTGCTTATCAAACAAGTTTTGGTGGCGGTGACCCTGGCGACCCGCCTTATGACATTTTTGATCCTTATGATAATGGTTTGGATATTGGTATCAGTAAATTCTCTTCTGACGGTACCTCTCTAATTTACTCAACGTATCTGGGCGGAGACGGAAATGAACTCCCACATAGTATGATTGTAAACAGCACAGGTGAATTAATTATTTACGGAACTACGGGTTCGGAGAATTTCCCAACTACAACAGGTGCATATGATGACACTTTTAATGGCGGAAGTTCAACGAGTGTTGATGCTGGTGTTATAACTTTTCCTGACGGTATAGATATTATTGTTGCCAAACTCAGCGCCGACGGCACTGCATTATCATCTTCAACATTAATTGGCGGAACAGGCAATGACGGTTTGAACCTTGCCTCAGCAACAAACTTTAATTATGGCGATATTGTAAGGGGCGAAGTGATTGTGGACGAAAGCAATAATGTGTATGTTGCATCATCCACCTACTCAACAAATTTTCCAACAACTTCGGGTGTATTTCAGAGCACAAATGCCGGTGGCCAGGATGGATGTATATTTAAACTAAACCCATCCCTTTCCAGCCTTTTGTTTTCAACGTATATTGGCGGCACATCTGCAGATGGTGGGTATTCATTAAAAAGAAATTCCGCAGGAAAAATTTATGTGTGCGGAGGTACTGCTAGCAGCGGGTTTCCAGCAACTAGCGATGGCTGGTTTGATTCCTTCCAGGGAGGCACTGCCGATGGCTGGATTGCTGGGATAAATTCCACAGCAAGTACATTAGAAAATTGCAGTTTTATTGGTACAAGTTCTTATGATCAAGCCTATTTTGTTGAGGTGGATGACGATGATTTTGTGTATGTAACTGGGCAATCAAAAGGTTCTTTTCCTATAATTGATGCTGCTTATTCAGAGAGCGGAGGCAAACAATACATCGCTAAATTATATGCTGATCTTTCAGCCGCTGATTACTCCATGGTATTCGGTTCAGGCTCCTCAAGCATCAACATTTCACCCTCTGCTTTTTTAGTGGATGATTGCCAGAATGTATATGTTTCAGGATGGGGCGGTACAGTTAATAATGAAGGTTCTACCTCAGGGATGACTACAACTGCAGACGCCCTTGATGCAACCACTGACGGCAGTGATTTTTATTTTTTTGTACTGAAAAAAAATGCAGATGACATTTTGTTCGGGAGTTTTTTTGGGGGATCACTCAGTGCCGAACATGTTGATGGGGGGACAAGCCGTTTCGACAAATCGGGTACTATTTACCAAGGTGTATGTGCCGGATGTGGTGGCTATGATGATTTTCCAACAACATCAGGTGCATGGAGTGAGTCTAATGGCAGTATGAATTGTAACCTCGGTGTTGGAAAAATAAAATTAGACCTTTCGGGAGTATATGCTGTCAGCGAAGCCGACCCTTCAATCAGCGGATGTGCCCCTTTTACAGTTTTGTTTGAAAACCTGAGCAGTGATGCTGAAGAATATATCTGGGATTTTGGCGACGGTTCTGCGCCTTCAACAGCATTTGAACCTACTCATACATTTACTGATCCCGGTACATATACCGTTGAATTAGTTGTGATTGATAGCACCACTTGTAACATAGCTGATACTTCTTACCTCACTATTGAAGTCTCTAATGGCAATATAGTTCCTGATATTGACTATACAATTGAACAAGACTGCGACTCGCTCATTCTCACAACAATTAATAACAGCGAAGGATTTACTGCGACTGAATATTTCTGGAGTTTTGGTGATGGAACAACTTCTACCCTTGCTGAACCTTCGCATACATATTATACTCCGGGCACCTATCTTGTTCAGTTCATCATAACAGATTCAACCAGTTGTAATGAATCAGACACAATAGAATTTGAGATAAATTATTTAAATGACTTTAATACAGGATATAGTATTTCGACGGACGGATGCCTGCCCGTTATTGCAACTTTCCATGCTGATTTTGATGACGCTGATGCATATTTCTGGGATCTTGGCGATGGAACCACAGCTACAACTCAAGATGTAGTTCATGAGTACTTTATTCCCGGCACTTATGCTATCACCCTTACGATTACCTATTGCGGATATACGGATGTGTACAATGATGTTTTTACGGTGTTTGAATTACCAACGGCTTATTTTGATCCTGAACCTTCCTTTGGGATAGCCAATGCGCCTACGACATTTATTAATCTGAGTGAAAATGCTGCAACATATCTGTGGGAATTTAGTGATGGGACAACTTCAACCGAAGTGAATCCTGTAAAATATTTCCCGGGCCTTGGAAACTTTGAAGTTTGCTTAACAGCGTATAATCTTGCCGGTTGTCCTGATACATATTGCAGGGATATCAATATTGAAAATGCCGGCGCAGCCGATATACCTACAGGCTTTTCGCCTAATGGAGACGGTAGTAATGATGTATTGTTTGTAAAGGGCTTCGGGTTTGCAAATATGCATCTGCAGGTGTTTAATCGTTGGGGACAATTAGTTTTTGAAACCTACTCTCAAAAAATAGGATGGGATGGAACTTATAAGGGAAAACCTCTTGACATGGATGTATTTGTCTATAAACTCATAGTAGATTTTACAGATGGAAATCATTTTGAAAAAACAGGAAACGTTACTTTGATAAGATAGTGAGACATGCGTAAGATGTACATCATATTATTATTATTACTACTCGTTACTTATGATTCTCTATATAGCCAGGATGTACACTTTTCCCAGTTCTATGCTGCACCCCTGAATTATAATCCTGCTAACACCGGAAATTTTTCAGGCAGTGCCAGGGTAGGATTAAATTACAGGGATCAATGGGGAAGCATCACTATTCCATACAGAACATATGATGTGTACACTGATTTTGCCATTCAACCATCGAAAGCATTTAACCGTTTTGGCATTGGGGTGTTAGCATTGAATGATGTGGCCGGTGATGGTGTTCTAACAAATACAAGATTACAAGCATCAGCGGCATATCATGTTGGCTATACAGACAAATCACCCATTCGGGTTGCATTGGGAATTGCAGGGGCTTACGTTCAAAAAACCATTGATATTTACAAACTGACATTCGATAGTCAATGGAATGTAGATGAGTTTAACACCTCCCTTCCCAACAATGAAACAGCAAAAGACAAACTACAGTATTATGATTTCTCTGCAGGAATTCTGACAACCCTTATTCCCTACGAAGGTGAAAGATATTTTCTAGGGATCGCTGCGCATCATATTACGCAGCCCAAGGAAAGTTTTTATGAGAACGGAAACACCTTGCACATGAAATATGTTGCACAAGCAGGTGCTTTTATACAAGTGGGTACAAATACAAGCATTCAACCCCAGCTATTTTATACACAACAGAGCAGCGCTTCTGAGATCATTGGCGGCATGAATATGAGCCTGCGAACTCAATTTTATGATAAAGGAAAATTCCGTGCATTAATTCTTGGTGCATGGTACAGGTATAAAGATGC
>JBJXHH010000167.1:0-2947 GCA_046160675.1 Chitinophagales bacterium | reverse complement strand
CAGACGGAACAGTAGCTGATTAAATTATAACTAGAATATATATCGGTAGAATTTTTTTCGTAATACTTCTTTTACATTTAATAATCAAAATGATATTTTATATTGCATATATATATAAATACAGTATTATTAATGTAAGGCGGGTTTAAAAACAATAACGTATACCCAATCCGAATCCCATGTCAAAATCATCGTTGATTAATCCGAATTCCGGGCGAAGGTCAAGACTTATTTGTATAGGAATTGGAAAATAATATTCTATACCTAATTGACCGTCTGCATCCAGAAAAAATCCATCATTGTGAAAAGTATCATTACCCGGTTTTTCATCATTCAGTTTCCATGACCCGATTGATCCACCAGCACCGATATACCAGTAAAATCCATTGCCAATATTTCCCACCCAGTGATAGAGTAAAGAAAATTTGTATCCGTTAAACCAGCCTGCATCAATAAATCCTAGATCCATTTCTAGTCGGTTAGAGCCGCCAATAAATGTTTGGAAAGATATTTCTCCTGATGCCCCGTCACTGCCGCCCAGGCGAATGCCAAGTGCATGGGGAGAAGCAGTTTGTGCATGTGCCAGGTGCATGAAGCATAGAACTAAAAAAGTTAGCGAAATTTTTTTCATAATTTTAATTTTATATGATTAAATAAATTCTTCATGAGATGTTGAGAGCCGTTTAGTCTATAATCTTTTGACCTCTGATAACTCTCAGCAAAATGGCGATAATTGCAATCACAAGCAGAATATGTATAATGTTGCCCGCACTGTAAGCAAAGTACCCGATTGCCCATAAAATAATAAGTATTACTGCGACGATGTAAAGTAAGTTTCCCATATTTTATTTTAAGTAAGTAAAAAGTATTGTAAAAATTATTTCAAGATAAATTCAGATTGATAACGAAATCTTTTTTATGTCAACTGGATTTAGATAATGTGTTAGCTAAAAGTATCGTCAGGCAAGTAGACCCAACGATACATTGGTTGAAACAGAAAGTTACAGAGAGGAAATAATTGTATCCAACTCTTCTTTTGTTTTGCCAAGTTTTGTTTGAACCTTTGTTAACATTTCATCTTTTTTTCCTTCTTCAAATTGCAGGTCAGCATCTGTTAAGTTTGAAAATTTTGATTTGAGTTTACCTTTTTGTTCATCCCAATTACCATTAGCAGGTACATTTGTTTGTTCTGACATTTTGTTTAATTTAGTTTTGTAACAGAATTATTACTATCTAAAGGTGAGTATTTTTTAAGAAAATAGGTTACACAATTCCAGCAAAGAGTTACAACATTCACACATATCTAACCAATATTTGATAGCACTTGCATGCAAATATTTTCAGGGTAAGTAATGCACGATATTGTTCATTGTTTTCAAAACTTATTTCTGTTCATTGCAAAAAGAAAGTGATGTTTCATTAGAAGTTTATAAAAGATTGAGAGTTCTTTTTTGAATGAGCGTTGTAGTTCAAAAGATTTCATTCATCGGTTCTTTTGCAATCCTCTCATTATTCGTAACCACTTTTTATTACAGTTAAGATTATCTTGAAACGTCCATTTGGTTTTACTAAATTGGAAGCATGTGCAGGTATTACAATAGATTGACCTGTATTGAGGTAATTAGATTCGCCCGTAATAACAATTTCGGCATTACCTTCAATAACTTGAACAAAAGTATCGAAGGGTGAAATTTTTTCTGTTAAACCTTCGCCTACATCAAAGGACATTACACTGATGTTACCTGTTGATTTCTTTAAAATTGTTTTAATAACCACAGAGTTTGGGATATATTCAATTATTTCAACGGTAATATGCGCTTTTGACTTTTCAATTTCGTATAAATCTGACATTTTAATTTTGTTTTCAAGGTCTTTTTATGTGATATAGAAAGGCAATTTTTATATCACTTGTTTTAATTATTTCTTATTATCAACGGAGAATGCCTCAATTGCTAGTCCAAGTTCATTAATGTCGTAATTAAACTCTCTTTTAAAAGTTTCCCAATCACTTTGATTTTTTGCATACGCCTCCATTCTTGCTTCCAGGTCTTTATTTTGCTGTTCCATGGTATTTATCCGTTTTGTATAAATAGGGTCTAATATTTTCCCGGGTTTTGCCATTTGTATTTTTAATTCACCAATACGTTTCTCATTCTCTTTGATCTTCAATTCAGATTCGCTTTTGAATATTTTCCACTCTGCGGCGTTTGCAGTTTCGAGCGCCAGAGCATTTGCATCTTTTTTTGCATCCTCCACCTTTTCATTTGCATCAGCAGCTTTTTGCTCTACAGTTTGGCAGCTTATAAAGAATGTAGCTGTAGCCAAAGATACTGTTATTGTGAAGATAAAAAGTATTTTGTTCATTTTATATTGATTTTAGGTTAAAGAAGTAAACTAAATGTGCTGATAATTCATATAAAGCTTTCAGACAGGAAACATGGTTAACATATATAAGGAGCTGGAAAAAACTGGGTGTTTATTTAGTTTCACCCTGGGTTGAGCAATTTTGAGCAATCTAGTTTTTGAACTCCCATTTACAGTCAGGTTATCTGATATTGATAATGTATATTTCACTTCCTGCGTTCTGGTTAGAGGGATATGTGTCTTGTTTTGTTTTACCATTCTTACTTTAGGTGTATATTGAATGACATAAAGGTGGGTGTTTCTTATTGTAAATTATTACATAATTCCTGAAAAAAGTTACATAATTAATAGGTTTCGGCGTTAGTTTTTATCCAGTTTATCTGATATTTCTTTTAATAAAATGAATTGTTTTTCCTGTGTTTCAAATAATGTTTTAATTTGCTCTTCTAAAAGCACATCTATTTTTTTGTTCAGGCTGCGTATCTGTATTTCTGCTTTCATGTTTATCATATAATCGTTTTCACTTTGCATCCTGTCTTTTTCTTCCTGCCGGTTTTGGCTCATCATAATAATGGGCGCTTGC
>JBJXHH010000166.1:0-4509 GCA_046160675.1 Chitinophagales bacterium | reverse complement strand
AAATCCGGTGATACAGCCGCTGCAGAAAATTACCAGGCAGAGTTCGATGCATTAAGAACGAAATACGGAATACAACATGCGCAAAAACAATTGAATGCGCCAAAGTGAAAATAAATTTTATCACCGCAAAAAATTCGATAACCTCGTTTTCGGGAGGCAGCCTGTACTGGAATTATTGAACAGCGAAAGGCCGGTAGATAAGATAATTTTACAAAACGGGATAGCAGCGGATGTGATCTCTGAAATCAAAAAGCTTGCATACCAAAAAAACATTCCTGTTAAAAATGTTCCGGTAGAAAAACTTAATACCTTGACTGGTGGTGTTCATCAGGGTATTATTGCATTCACTTCAGAAATTGAATTTGAAAATATTGAAGATGTGTTGCCCCATGTGATTGAACAAGGCAAAACACCCTTGCTTCTTGTTTTGGATGGCATAACTGATGTTCGGAATTTTGGCGCCATTGCAAGAACAGCTTATGCCGCAGGAGCTGATGCCATACTTATTTCTACCCATGATGCAGCCCCGGCCAATGCTGAAGCGATGAAAGCAAGTGCAGGTGCGTTAGCTAAAATTACTGTGTGCAGGGAAAAGGATTTTCATCACACATTCGAATTTCTGCAACTCAATGGTTTACAAATTATCGGCACAGATAGTAATGCGGAAACCGTGTGTTCTGCTGCGGACTTTACAGTACCGGTTGCGATAGTTCTGGGCAGTGAAGAGGATGGAATCAATTCAAACTTAAGAAAATATATAAGTATAAATATTCAATTGCCTATGCTAAGAAAATTTGATTCTTATAACGTTTCTGTTTCTGCAGGAATGGTTTTGTATGAAGTCATGCGGCAGAGAATATCTTCAAAGTGACAATATCTCAATCAGCTTGAGCATAGTGCTGTTAATTTCCATATGATGTTTTGTTGCATTAGCAAAAGGAGTAAACACAACTTCATCATTGATGATGCCTGCCATTACATTTTTCTTTCCTTCTATTAAGGCTTCAACAGAAGCCATTCCCAGTCTGCTGCCAAGTATGCGATCTCTCACTGATGGATTTCCACCCCTTTGAATATGGCCGAGGATGGCAATACGGGTATCATACTCTTTAAATTTTTCATTCACCTTCTTGGCAATTTCAATAGCGCCGCCAGCTTCATCATGTTCGCTCACTACAACAATAGCGCTGCTTTTTTTGTGATACCAGCCTTTTGCTAAAATTGATATTAAATTTTCGATGTTAGTTTCTGTTTCAGGAATTACTACAGCTTCTGCGCCCCCACCTATTGCACAACTCAATGCAATAAATCCGGCATCTCTTCCCATCACTTCAACAAAAAATAACCTGTTATGTGCATCAGCAGTATCCCTAATTTTATCAATTGCATCCACCGCTGTGTTTACAGCTGTATCAAAACCCAAAGTAAAATCAGTACCGAATAAATCATTATCAATAGTTCCGGGAATACCAACACAAGTGATTCCGAACTCTTCCTCAAATACAGTGGCACCCCGAAAAGTACCATCACCCCCTATGGCCACAAACCCATCAATTCCGGCAACTTTTAATCGTTCATAAGCTTTTTGCCGGCCTGATTTTTCCATAAATCGTTTACTCCTGGCAGTTTTTAAAATTGTTCCTCCCCGCTGTATGATGTTGCTTACATCATGGCTTTGCATTTTATAAAAATCCCCATCTATCATACCTTCAAAACCCCGGTTCATGCCATACACCTCGATACCATGATAGATGGCTGTTCGTACAATTGCCCTAATTGCGGCGTTCATTCCCGGGCTGTCGCCCCCACTAGTCATTACCCCGATCTTCTTTACAGCTGTCATTTGTCTTTTATTGCAGTGCAAATTTAAACGATGTAAAGTATTTCATTTTCCCACTTTACCTCGTTTCGGGTAAGCTATTATCTTTACGAAAATTTCATACTTGAAACCCGAACCTGCAATTGATTTTAACGATACGGAAATAGCGTTTTCCGGGAGAAGCAACCGGGAGTTACGCTGGGAATATTGGTTGTTCAAACTCATGAATAACCCCAGGCTCACAAAATTCCTGAGCCGTACAGCAGATTTTTCCATACGCCTACATTTACCTGTAAAATGGATAATCAGAAAAACTGTGTATGAGCAATTTTGCGGAGGAGAAACTTTGCAGGAAATTCTTCCTGTTTTAGAGAAACTGGAAAAGTTTCATATAGGGGCTATTATTGATTATGGGGTGGAAGGCAAAGAGAAGGAGGAAGATTTCGAAAGAACAAAAAATGAACTGATAAAGATTTTGCGATTTGCAAAAGGAAAGAAAAATATTCCTTTTATAAGTTGTAAAGTAACAGGGCTTACAGAGTTTTCTTTGCTTGAAAAAATGAGTTCGGGCGAATTGTTAAATGAAGAGGAGAAAAAGAAAAGCACAAAGTTGTACGAACACTTGTATGCTATTACGGAGGTTGCCGCTGATGCGGGTGTTGGGCTTTTTGTGGATGCAGAGGAAAGCTGGATACAACAGGCGATTGATGATTTAGTACTGAAACTTAGCAGGGAATTTAACAAAGAGAAGGCCGTAGTGTTTCATACAGCACAATTATACAGGCATGACAGACTTGAGTTTTGTAAAAGTATGCACCATGACGCAATTGTAAATAATTACATACTTGGTTTAAAACCTGTGCGGGGGGCTTATATGGAAAAAGAACGAAACAGGGCTACAGAAAAAAATTATCCCTCACCTATTCAACCCGACAAAGAAAGTACAGACAGGGATTATGATGCTGCTTTGCTGTTTTGTTTGGATAATTATTTGCGAATTTCTTTTTGTGCTGCCACACATAATGAAAAAAGCAGTTTATTACTTGCTCATGAAATGCAGAAACGAGATATCCCAAAAGATCACCCCCATATTTATATCTCTCAACTATACGGAATGAGTGACCAGATCACATTTAACCTCGCTAAAGCGGGATATAATACTGCAAAATATTTACCGTATGGCCCTGTGAAAGATGTGATTCCTTATTTGATAAGAAGGGCAAATGAAAACACAAGTGTTAGCGGACAAATGAGCAGGGAGTTGAGTTTAATTGATAGGGAGATAAAGAGGAGGAATTTGGAATCCGATAGTACGTTAAAAGAAATTGAAGGAAACTTACAGTAAGAACATTTTATCTTTGGGATAGAAAACTTTGAATTCTCTAAAACAATGACAACAAAAGATAGTTATGGATATTTATGTAGGAAGTATTCCCTTTAAAATGAAAGAAACTGAATTAAAGCAAATTTTTGAAAAACATGGTGCTGTTGATTCTGTAAAAATTATCATTGATAAAATTACAAGGCAAAATAAAGGATTTGCGTTTGTTTCTATGCCTGAAGATGAAGAAGCGCAGAATGCAATCAAAGCTTTACATGGTACAGAGTTGTTGGGAAGAAAAATTATAGTCACTGAAGCAAAGGGTAAAGAAAATAATAGATGAGTAGTACATATATTTTTTTTACTGAATTATAGTTTGTTGATTTTTCCTGGTGATTAAAATCACTGCTTACATCACCCTTCTCTTTTGTAACTTTGTTACAAATACAACTTTAAAAAGACAAGATGCCATTCTACTATAAAATCGGTCGAATTCCCCCAAAACGACATACACAATTTCGTAAGCCTGACGGGACACTGTACCATGAGGAATTGTTTTCAACAGAGGGATTTTCAAACACATATTCTTTACTGTATCATTTGTATCCTCCCACAAAAATCAAACAGGTGGGTGAGGCTTATTCTGTTGAGCCAAAAGTTGTATTGTCAAAACAACTCAAACACAGATCATTAAAAGGATTTCAGATACAGCCCGCTGATGATTATTTACAAAGCAGGAAAGCTGTATTGGTAAATAGTGATCTGCATATTTCCCTAGCTGCACCGATCAAAAGCATGACCGACTATTTCTATAAAAACGTAGATGCGGATGAAATGATTTTTTGCCATGAAGGCAGCGGCTCTGTAAAAACCATGTACGGTGAAATTCATTTTGAGTACGGAGATTATGTTATTATTCCGAGAGGCACTTTGTATCAAATTCACTTTAATACTGAAAATAACCGCCTATTTATTGTTGAATCTTTTTCGCCGATCGTGTTTCCGAAAAGATACTTGAATAACGTAGGACAACTCATGGAACATGCCCCTTTCTGTGAAAGAGATATAAAAACCCCAACGAATCTTACAACATTCGATGAGCAAGGAGATTTCTTTTTCAAAATAAAAAAACAAGGTATCATTTATCCTTATCACTACGCAAATCACCCTTTCGATCTAGTTGGGTGGGATGGCTTTGTTTACCCTTGGGCTTTTAGCATTCACAACTTTGAACCAATCACAGGAAGAGTGCATCAACCGCCCCCTGTTCATCAAACCTTTGAGGCAAGAAATTTTGTTGTATGCAGTTTCTGCCCCAGGTTATTTGATTATCACCCTCTGGCAATTCCGGCGCCTTACAATCACAGCA
>JBJXHH010000165.1:0-9746 GCA_046160675.1 Chitinophagales bacterium | reverse complement strand
AGCAACAATGCAAATTGATTTTACTTAATAACAAATTTTTCAAAGTGCATTGAACCTTCAAATTCAATAGTCAGAAAATACATACCTGCCGCTGCGCCAGTAAGCTCAATATGGTTTTGCATATTGTTTCCATCCGGCAAAGAAGCATACACTGTATTTCCCGCAATATCTGTAATTCTAACAGATTCAGGCAATTCTCCGTTTGAAATTGAGTAATAAAAATCTCCCGTGTTTGGGTTCGGATAAACAGATACTTCATGTTCATCGATTCCCTCTTTACAATATGCACTAACACTTGTTTGCTTAGTGTACTTAGTGCACCCTGATGCTGTTGTTAATAAACATTTATATGTCCCTGCAGTACTGGTCGTAAAAGTTGCAGAATTTTCACCCTCCAAAATATAGGAGCCTTTATACCATTGATAAGAATACCCTTCAACAATTGGCGCCGTTAATGTTACTGTTTGCTCGGGACAAAGGTATAAAGTTCCGGAAGCAGTAACATTGGTATTGCTTATTCTGTCTACAACCACATAAATTGTTTCTGAAGTTACTTTGCCACAATCATTGGTCACTGTACATGCATAAGCAGCCGAATTTGTTGCTACATAAGAAATATTTGTTGCTCCTGGAATATCATAACCGTTTCTTGTCCATTGTACAGAATTACCAAAATATTCCGCAGTTAAAGTAACTGATCCGCCGGGACAGAAAGTTGTCAACCCTTCCGCAGTAATAGAAACTTGAGCCAACGGGTCAATTGTAATTGTAAGGTTTTCGCTTTTTGAAGAACAACCGTTTTCATCTGTTGCTACAACAAAATATTCGCCAGGTTCAGTCACTTCAATTGAAGTAGTTACTTCACCAGTACTCCATAAGAATGATAATTCACCAACAGCATTTAAAGTAATTACATCACCGGCACAGGCATGCAGGGCATCATTAGTTGTAACCTTCGCTTCCGGGTTTTCGAATACTGTCGCCATTATGGGAGTACTTGTTGATGAACATCCGGCTTCATTCGTAACAGTCACAAAATAGTCCCCACTCCATTTTGGAGCACTCACTATTACAAATGGATCTGTGCATCCGTTGTTCCAGTTGTAAGTAGTGAAACCTTCTGGGGCATGAATAGTTATTGTTTCACCATTGCACACCTCTGTTACACTAGCTTCAATTTCTATGACAGGTTTTTTCTCAATAACTACATTAACCTTTTCAGATTCTACAGAACAACCAAATGAGTCATACACTATTACACTATACTCTCCCGATTCGGCCGATGCGGTTAATGTTAGTGTTTCTGAAACACTTCCATTACTCCATGTATATGCTGCATAACTGTTATTGAGAGAAAGTAGTACTTCATCCCCTTCGCAGCGTAGAATATTATCATCAAATAATATTACAGGAGTTTCTATTATATGTTTATTAATGTTGATACTGTTTGTCTGAATAAAACAACCCTGCTCTATTTCAATTGAAGCTGAGTACTCACCATTTTGGGTAGCATCCAATATATCATTTGTTTCTCCCAATGGGTTCCCGTTCAAATACCACTCTACAGAGATAGCTTCATCAGGAGCAGTTAGAAAAGTTGCTACGTCGGCACAGGATTCTTCAAATCCACTGCTGGTTATTTCAGGTATCGAAAAAACTTCTTCTTCTACTGTAACGGTTTTTGAGAGAATGATCCCTGATTCATCTTTTATATAAAAAGTATGATCTCCCGGCTGAACAGAATATGTGTTTAACTCAGACCAGTTAATCATGTCAGTACTGTAGTAATAGGGCTCCGCTCCATAGCTTGTTTCAAGCGTTATGTTAGAAGCTGTATATTCAGAGCAAGAAAACTCCGGGATAACCGTAGTAGTGCATTGAATAGCTGATACTTGAGATAATTGAACCGGTATATTATTGAGTATGTTTTGGAAAAACTTGGATGTCCTGTTTATAATATAACCGGCAGGATAAACAGAATCTTTATGATCTCCACCAGGCATGTAATTGAATTCATATGAAAAATCAAGAGAGTCTAACCGGTTTTTTATGTTTAAGGAACCGTATACTTCTTTAAAAAATACTGGTTGGTAACAGCCGAAAATTGCACCGGTATCAATAGGAACAGTGTGATCATTAACACCGTGAAATGAGATCACAGGTATTGAGTCTTCATTTTCTATCAAAGTTTCGGAAAACAGCCCACCACTCCGGTTCATGCATCCCTTGATGGTATAATTTGCAGGATAACTATTGCCACTACTGTCTATTGAACCTAGGGTTAAGTAAACGTTAGATGTGAGAGGTTTTAGTTCTTCATTATTCGCAAATGCCGTATGCAGGATTGTAGCAGAGCCCGCACTCTCGCCCCCAATAAAAATATTGTCTGGATCTATATGATATTGTTCACTGTAATAAGTAAGGAAGCGCAATGCAGCCTTTGTATCTTGTACTGCCCTGTAAAATGCCCTGTTCAAATCGTTCGGATCACCTGTACATCCTGCTCCTTTATTCCATCCTACCCGGTAGTTAATTGTGGCAGCTGCATACCCTCTTTTGGCAAATTCAAGGCAATAATCGTCATAAGAATCTTTATCGCCTCCTTTAAATGAACCACCATGGACAAATACCACCAGTGGTAATGCTGTCTCTGTATCCAAGAGAGTATCAGGCAGATAAAGATCAAGCAGCAAGTCTTGATTTACACCTGTTGTATTCAAAGCATTGCCATAGATCAAATCCTCCATTACTAGGATTTGTTCATCAGTAAATATCTCGGTATTTCCATATCTTTCTGTTTGCGCATGAACAGAATGAAAAAGAAATACAAGAACGAATTGCAGATAAAGTGTTACCCTGATGAAACATTTGAAGTGCATAATAAATTGTTTTAATGTTGTTATACTTTTTGAAATTCTAAGGTTTGCAACGCTGCAGACATTATATCTGCTGAATTCAATGAATTAAAGACTTTTAAGCGGATTATAAAGTGGTATGTACAAATGTGAGCTAACCCTGTTTTGTGACTGCAAAAGGTGCAGGATCTTGTCAGCAAATTAAAGATTCTACCTGACAAGTTTTTCAGTAATCATACCTAATTAGGAGCTGAAAATATATATAACATTAAGAAGGTTTTGGATTGAATTCGTACATATATCTTATTATTTGTGAGAAATTTGAGGCTAATAAATCTTACAATTATTACCAAAAACGAGACAATAAATAACAACGTAAAAGGCTATTTCTTTGGAGACCTGAAGTAAAATAGATTGTCAATCGCTATCTCCCCAAAAATCGGTAGAACGAAAAATTAGTTTTTTTGACGAACATAATTGCAGTGTACTGCTCGGCTGTACTTAAATATTTCTTATGGTTTTACTGAACTGAGATTATTTTGTTTTTCTTATTTGATGCCATTATTTCAGTTCCTGGCAAATCTCAACCAGCACTCCGTTTGTGCTTTTCGGGTGAAGGAAACAAATGAGTTTATTATCAGCTCCCGGCAAAGGCTCTTTGTTCAATAATATAAAACCTTCATTTTCCAGTCTTTTCATTTCAGCATGGATATCATCCACTGAAAATGCGATATGATGAATGCCTTCGCCTTTTTTCTCAATAAACTTTGCAATAGAACTTGCATCATTTGTTGATTCTAATAATTCCACTTTCACTTCACCCATCATAAAAAAAGAAGTTTGCACACCTTCCCGTTCTACAGTTTCAATCTTATAATGTTGCTTACCAAAAAGATTAGCAAATAGGTTATTTGAAGCTTTTAAATTTTTAACAGCAATGCCTATATGCTCAAGTTTTTTCATAACACAATATTAGTTTTTCATTGCCATTTCCCTCCACAGTTGGACAAAATTTTCTTTTTAAGTTTCAGAACTTTTGACTTAGCTTTGTGTTTTAGAATTTGTCTAAATAGAATCAGAGCAAATATGTTGAAATTTCCTATATACCTTGATAACAGTGCTACAACCCCTATGGATCCTAGGGTACTGGAGGCAATGATACCGTATTACTTAGAACATTTCGGTAATGCCGCCAGCAGAAACCATCCTTTTGGCTGGGAAGCAGAAGATGCTGTGGACAAAGCCAGGGAGCAGGTAGCCAAACTGATCAACTGCACAGAGAAGGAAATTATCTTCACTTCCGGAGCAACAGAAGGTGATAATTTGGCCATAAAAGGTGTTTTTGATATGTATGCCAGGAAAGGCAATCATATCATCACTGTTACCACTGAACACAAAGCCGTTCTTGATACTTGTAAGCATCTTGAAAAACTCGGCGCACAGGTTACGTATCTTGGGGTGGATGCAGAGGGAAATATTAACCTCGAGGAATTAGAAAATGCAATTACTGAAAAGACGATTCTTGTTTCAGTGATGTATGCGAATAATGAAGTCGGGACGATTCACCCTATCAAAAAGATATCTGAAATAGCGCATAAAAAAGGGACTTTATTATTTACAGATGCAACACAAGCAGCAGGAAAAATTTCCATTGATGTTGATAGAGATGGTATTGACCTGATGACATTTACAGCGCATAAAATGTATGGCCCGAAAGGCGTTGGAGCTTTGTATGTACGTAGAAAAAACCCGAGAGTGAAAGTAACAGCTCAGATGGATGGCGGGGGACATGAACGGGGAATGCGTAGCGGAACGCTTAATGTTCCTGGAATTGTCGGTTTCGGTAAAGCATGTGAAATAGCAATGCATGAAATGGATGCAGATGCACAACGTTTGAGCAAACTGAGAGATAAACTTGAGGGTGCGTTATTGAAGATTGAAGAAAGTTATTTGAATGGAAATAAAGTTAGCCGTCTTCCACAGTTGACAAATATTTCTTTTAAATACGTAGAAGGCGAAGGCTTGATGATGGCATTTAACCAGAACATAGCACTGAGTTCAGGAAGCGCATGTACGAGTGCATCACTGGAACCTAGTTATGTTTTAAAAGCCCTGGGATTGGGTGATGACCTAGCACACTCATCTCTGAGATTTTCATTGGGAAGGTTTTCAACGGAAGAACAGGTAGATTATACAATTGAACAAGTTACAAAAGCAGTAAACAAGCTGAGAGAAATGAGCCCCTTGTGGGAAATGTTCAAGGAAGGAATTGATTTGAGCACAATTGAGTGGGCAGAACATTAAATTAATTAGCTGATCAGCCAAAGTAATATAAGAAGTAAGGGAATTAAAATTTCAGCAAAACCGTTTACACAAAAAGAGATTCGACAACTATTTAACCAATAACTGAATATCATGGCATACTCAAAAAAAGTTTTAGACCATTACGAAAATCCACAGAATGTAGGAACGCTTGACAATAAAAAGAAAGAAGTGGGCACCGGCCTTGTAGGGGCGCCTGAATGCGGCGATGTAATGCGATTGCAGATCGAAGTAGATCCAGAAACGCAAATGATCATTGACGCAAAATTCAAAACCTTTGGCTGCGGTTCTGCAATTGCTTCTTCAAGTTTAGCTACTGAATGGCTAAAAGGAAAATCAATAGACGATGCTCTGAAGATAGACAACATGGATATTGTAGAAGAGCTTGCATTACCTCCGGTAAAAATTCACTGTTCCGTACTTGCGGAAGATGCAATTAAAGCAGCTATTCAGGATTATAGGAAGAAGAATGGTTTGCCTGAGTTAGTATTGGAAGAAAAGATTGTTCATTAAAGCAGGAGAGATGATCTTCATATCAGAAATAGCAAAAGAAAAAGTAGAACAACTGAAATCAGATGCTCAGGTTGGTAACGATTACTTTATTCGCATCTCCGTTGTTGGCGGTGGCTGTAGCGGGCTGAGTTATAAAATGGATTTTGACAATGAAGAAAAACCGGGTGACCAGGTGTTTGAAGACAGGGGAGAAAAATTAGTGACTGACTTGAAAAGTTTTCTTTACCTCTGCGACACTACTTTAGATTATTCTGACGGATTGAACGGCAAAGGCTTTCAGTTTGTAAACCCGAATGCAAGCAGAACTTGCGGTTGTGGGGAAAGTTTTTCTGTTTGAGAATTCTAAAGACTACTTATGAAGCGGCTCAATACTAAATTAAGCCGCTTTTTTTATCGGTTTTATTGTATTCTCATTATTCAACCTGCATTGATAATATAAATGTTAACAGGGCGATGAGGAAAGTGATCGGGGTAAAAATAATCCTCTCAATTTTGTTTTTAGAAAGAAGGTTACCAATTGTATTTAATAAAAATAAACCCGCCATCGCCCACAGAATAATCCGTGCGGATTTTGGGGAAAAATGAAATTGGAAATAACCTGAAAGGATAAGGATTAAAACCAGGAACACAATATTCAATAGAATTGATACGGATTCAAACTTATACATTGCCTTGTCTGACATCAGCCTGCCGCCCCACACATAAGTATGCGGTATAAGTTTAAATAAAACCGACAAATGAAAAAGGATTGTCATAGAAAATATGATTATACATCCCGTTTCTAATGCAGTTTGTAAGCGCATATTTTAATACCAATTTACTCCAACTAAAATACTATATGCAATTCCTGTCCTTGTTCCTTCAGTCAGACTTGCTGTACCATAGTGAACTCTCCCTTGAGTATCTAAAACGAATTTTCCTTTTCTCAAAAGTTCAAAACCCGTTGCAAGTACAACCGACCCGCCAAAATAAAACTTTCTTTCTTCTTCATTTTGAATATCATAAAAAGCCGGGGCATCCATACCCAGCCCTGCGCCTGCAAGTGCCCACCACCTGTCGGTTATCCAATATTGAGCTGACGGCAGAATGGCTTCAAAGCCCCTGTCGCGGGTTCTTCCTTCCCCTGTATAAGAGTAAACACTTCCCGGAAAATAGAGAAGTAATGCTGTTCGATTTGTAACCATATACCCGAATTTAAAATTAGGTAAAGAAAAGGCTGACACAGTTTGCACATCCGATGCCGGGTATCTTAAACAGAGGGAGGATGCGCCAACAGAAGCTCCGAAAATGAAACCTTCCCTTTCCACTAATTGGATATCTTGAGCATACAAGGATGTAATACAAAACATGATGAAGGGCAATAACAATGGAATTTTCATTTGCCTCATTTTTTTGATGAGAAACAAAAGTCGCATTTCAAGCCATAAGTAAAATTACCCTATGATAATAAATTTTTACCGAGAAATTTTTTTTCTTATCCTGCTCAAACTTTGTTCTGTTATACCCAGGTAAGATGCGATATGTCTTTGTGAAGTTCTTTGTAACAAGTTTGGCTGCCGTTCTAGCAAATCAATGTAACGTTGTTCAGCTGTTTTCAAAAGGAGATCAATTTGCTGTTGCTGTTTCGCAACGTAGGAACTTTCTGCAGAAACTAGAAATAAAATTGCTCCGACAGTTGTATTTTTCAGTTTATTAATGTCATCTTTTGATATTTGAAGCATTTCTGAATTCTCAAGAGCAATAGTTTCTAAAAGTGTAGGTTCATTTGTGATAAGCGACATATAGTCAGCAAAGAAAGTATTTTCAAACATCAGGTCCAGGCACACAAAATTATTTTCTTTCCAGAGAAACACCCCGCCGCTGCCAGACAATATAAAGTATCCAAACTTTTCAGGCTTACCGGCCTGTTTTATGATTTCATTTTTTTTAAAGCTCACCGGAACACATAACTCAGCAAACTGTCGCCAGGCTTCTAGCGGAGCTTCAAAGTATTTGTCAAACGACGCTTTTAATTTTTGTTCTATCACTTGCTTATTTATTCCAGTCAACAGCGAAAATATCCATTATCTCAAAAGGCAATTCATTCCATATTATTTCCATCGGGTACATGCCGTTGCAAAGAATTACTACGCCAAAATTGTTTTCCGGCGAGATGATTAAAGAGGATGAAAATCCAGGGTCATTGCCATCATGAAATACCAGCTTGCCATACTTATCTGAATCCAGTATCCACCAACCTAAGCCAATAGAAGTTTTATAAGGTGGTATATCATGGGTTGTGTTCCACATACTTTGCAAAGTATTTTTTGAGATGATAACTCCGCCATCACTTGGTGCAGAATTATAAATAGCAAGATTGTAAACAATCCAGTTACACATATCTAATGAGCAGGAATTTAAATTGCCACAAGGCTTATCCTGTGGAATGTCGGGGTAATATCCTGAAACTTTTACTTCTCCTGTAAGAGCTACTTTTTTGTGTGGCAAACTCCTCCTGTTTTCATCAATGGTTTGATAAAAAAAACTGCTGTTTTTTAAACCAGCTGGTAGCAAGACGTTTTCTGTAATATAGTCAATGTATGTTTTGCCACTCACCCTTTCTATCACCAGCCCAAGCAAATTGTATGCAGTGTTGCTATATGTTTCTGCACTTAACTGTACCCCTGGTTGAAAGCTTAGCTTCTTGTGATTTAATTTTTTTGCAAACAGTGTTAATGCAATACTATCATTCTCTGGGTTTATGAAATTTTTCTTGAAAACATTCGGTAGACCCGAAGTGTGTGTAAGCATTTGTTCAATTGTAATATCTCTGTAACGTTTATCTGTCATTGTAAACTCAGGCACATACTCAATAAGCTTTTTGCGAGTTTCTATTTTACCCTGTTCAACTAATTGCATGATTGCCGTTGCAGTAAACAACTTTGAAATGGAACAGGTAAGAAAATTAGTGAGACTGTCAATAGGTTTATCTGTATAAATTTCACGGGTTCCATAGCCTTTCAGCAAATAAATTTTGCCCTCATTTACAATGCCTAACGAAACGCCGACCATGTCATGCTCCAGCATTTTTGCAAGTACAATTGAATCTATTTTTTTTAAAGCCAGATTAGTACTATTCTGTGTAAAACCCACTCTAATACTTAGTAGAATAAAAAGAATGGAGGCTATTTTCTTCATATTTCCCTTTAGCTATACTTGCATGAAATGTTTAAAGACTGGAAACGCTAAATAGCAAAACTGCAGTTATTTATATATCCCCACAAACATCTCACCCTTATCATTCACACTTCCCCTGAACATCCCATCGCTGTTGTAATTCATAAAAATATTCCCGTAATGATCAACAGCAATTAATCCGCCGTCGCCTTTTATAGGAATAAATATTTTAAACAATAAAGTATCTACAGCTTGTTGCAAAGTATAATCTTCATATTCATATAAATCAGAAACTGATTTTGCTGCAACTGTCTTTATAAAATCTTCGCCTGTTCCTGTGCAACTGACAGCGCATGTAGTATTATTTGCATAAGTGCCAGCGCCAATAATGGGAGAATCGCCGATGCGTCCGAATTGTTTATTCATTAAGCCCCCGGTCGAAGTTCCAGCTGCAAGGTTTCCATGTTTATCGAGCACAACACAACCTACAGTTCCGGAATTTTTATCAACGATGAAGGTCTCCTCAAAAGAAACAGGCTGTGTTTTTTTTATTGAATCAATTATTGTTTTAACAGGGCCGAGGGTATCTTTTGTGTTCACCCATCTTTTAAACTGGTGCTCTGTATAAAAATAAAACGGGTCAACGATTTCACAACCGTTCGCTTCAGCAAACTCCTCGGCGCCCTCACCGCTGAACAAAATATATTTTGTTTTCATTACTTCTCTTGCGGCAGTAATTGGGTTTTTCACTGTACTTAGATTGGTAACGGCTCCGGCGTCTAAAGTTTGCCCATTCATGATGGAAGCATCCATTTTTATTTCGCCCTCATAGTTGAAAACAGAACCTTTCCCGGCATTAAACAATGGAGAATCTTCTAAAATTTTAATTACAGCCACAAC
>JBJXHH010000164.1:0-14926 GCA_046160675.1 Chitinophagales bacterium | reverse complement strand
AGGGAGGATATTCCTATAATATGAACATCATTTTCTACTGCCTGTTTTGCAGCCTCTGCGGGTGTGAGAAACAGGGGGGAGATATCTACATCAAAACCAATATCAGCAAATGCGGTTGCAATAATCTTTGCACCCCTGTCATGCCCGTCTTGCCCAAGTTTTGCTATGAGTATTCTTGGGCGGCGGCCCTCTTTTTCAGCAAAAGCATTGCTTAATTGTCTTGCTTTTATAAAACTTTCATCCTGCATAACTTCTCTTTGATAAATCCCCGAAACAGATTGAGTGCTTGCAACAAATCTTCCAAACACATTTTCCATCGCATAACTTATTTCGCCCAATGTCGCCCTTTCTCTTGCTGCCTCAATAGCTAAAGCTAATAAATTTCCGTTGCCCGTTTCACAACATGTTGTAATAGCTAGCAACTTTTGCCCAACAACATCATTATTTCTTTTTTCTTTTACTTGTTGAATCCGTTTTATCTGCTCTTCCCGCACAGCAGGATTATCTACTTCTAATGTCTCAAATTTTTTTTCTTCCTGCGCCTTGAAAGCATTTACTCCAACGATAATATCTTGCTTGCTGTCTATCCTCCCTTGTTTTTTCGCAGCAGCTTCTTCTATCCGCATTTTAGGGATGCCTGCTTCTATTGCTTTTTGCATGCCACCAAGTTCTTCAATTTCTTCAATCAGTTTCCATGCATCTTCAATTATATTTTCTGTTAACTCTTCTACTATGAAACTCCCCCCCCAGGGATCAACTACATCGCAAATATTAGTTTCATTTTGCAGGAACAACTGAGTGTTTCTTGCAATAGCAGCAGAATAATCTGTTGGCAATGCAATAGCTTCATCAAAACTATTTGTATGTAAACTTTGAGTGCCTCCCAAGGCTGCAGCTAATGCTTCAATTGTTGTTCTTGCAATGTTATTATAAGGCTGCTGTTCGGTTAAACTCCATCCGCTTGTTTGACAATGCGTTCTCAACATCAATGATTTTTGGTTTTCAGGATTGAACTGTTTCATCAATTTGCTCCAGAGAAACCTTGCCGCCCGCAGTTTTGCAATTTCCTTAAAATGATTCATCCCAATACCAAAAAAGAAACTCAACCTCGGCGCAAAATCATCAACTTGCAATCCTGCGGCAATTCCTGTCTTTACATATTCAATTCCGTCTGCAAGAGTGTACGCTAATTCAATTTCTGCTGTTGCTCCAGCTTCTTGCATATGATAACCGGAAATGCTGATTGTATTGAACTTTGGCATGTTTGCAGAACAATATTTAAAAATATCTGCAACGATGCGCATACTTGCTGCAGGCGGGTAAATGTATGTATTGCGCACCATGAATTCTTTTAGAATATCATTTTGAATGGTGCCGTTGAGTTTTTCGGGAGTAACTCCCTGTTCTTCAGCAGCAACAATAAAAAAAGCCATGATGGGAATTACAGCACCATTCATCGTCATGCTCACACTCATTTGATCTAAAGGAATTTGGTCAAATAGTATTTTCATGTCTTCAACTGTATCAATGGCAACACCTGCCATACCTACATCTCCCACCACCCTTTCATTATCACTATCGTAGCCCCTATGTGTTGCAAGATCAAAAGCTACACTCAATCCTTTCTGGCCTGCTGCTAAATTTTTTCTGTAAAATTCATTTGATTTTTCTGCGGTAGAAAATCCTGCATATTGTCTTATAGTCCATGGTTGCGTTACATACATTGTGGAATAAACACCTCGTAAAAACGGATCAATGCCGGGAAAAGAGTTGACGATGTTTGCGAATGCGTCAGAATATTTTTTTTCTGACGCAAAGGTTTGATAATTTACAAATGAAATTTGTTTAAAGTCCGGCTTCATACTTCATGTATAATTTTATTCAAGACGCCTCCGTTGCTTTCAATTTCTTTGAATTCCTCCCAAGCTTTCTCGGCCAATTGAGTTGTAATTGTTTCAACATAAAAACTTCCATCAGCAGCATTCCTGTAGTTATCTGCATAACTTTCAAAACGAAGCAGGTTTTGAATGTTTGTTCCAAGCCTCACTGCCATGTCATCATTCTCATCATAGGTCGAAACGCTTATTGTATCTGCCCCGCCAAGGATTGCACTCATTGTTTGTGTTGTTCGCTGGATAAGGATATTATGTTTATTTTCAGTGTTAAAATCTTTTGAAGAAGTAACCGCATGCATGTAGGGACCAGGGATGAAATCATAGTCAGGCAGGAATGCTTTAACAAGGTTGCTCCAGAGAATTTTTAATGCCCTGATCTTTGCTATCTCTAGGAAATAATTATTCCCTACATGAAACTTAAAAGTTATCAAATGAATAAGTTCTTCTAGCGGCACATCCCGTTTATTTAACTTGTAAAAATATTCGCAGCAGATGGATAGTGCGTATGCGAGTTGTTGAGAAGCTGTTTTGTTCTCAAAAGCACAAACGTCAACCTTTAATATTTTACAATCATGCAGGTGTGCAGTCAGGCGAAAGAACATATCAGCAAGATTGTTATAAGTCTTGTTTTCATTTTCAATTTTACCCTGTTGGTTCCAAAAACTCACAGGATCAAACTCTATTGAGTGAATGAACCTGTCCCGGTCCCCAATAAAGCCGATACGTTCCCGCCAGGTGCTTACAATTTCATCCTCGGTCAAATCGCCCTCAACAGATAAAGCAAAAGTTGCCGGAAATTCTATCTTTCGCACCTCATCAAAAAATTTGTCCCAATTTTTTGTTTGCAAATGGATATAATTACAACCTCTCCTCAACACCGGAAGTATCAAATTATTCAAGTATTCATTCTCTGTAAGGGTCACTTCTTCACAAATATTCCAGTTTAGGAGTTGTGTATCACCGTCAACAGAAAATTCTTCCATCAAAATATCTTCATCCGGTTCCCCCTCCTCATTTTTTTCAACCGCAGGAACGTCGGATCCAGTATATAATGGCTGAATACGGAGACCTTCTTTATTTGTATAAATTTTCTCTTCTATTGAAGCGCCTTTTAGGTCTTTGCTAACCAAATTTAGCCAGGATTGGCTTTCAACTGGTTTCTGATCAGAAAATTTAATTTTTTGCATAGAAAGAATCACAAATATAAATCATCAATTGTACTGTTCATTTCTCCAACTTTGGTCTGTGTATATTTGCTGGAAATTTTTAAGCAATGCAACTCGAAAACCTTCTCACTGAAGTAAAAGAAAACATCCTTTATATTACGATTAACCGTCCAAAAAACCTGAATGCACTGAATATTAAAACCATTGTTGAACTTGATGATGTGTTTGAAGAATATATGTATCATGATGAAGTGAAAGGTGTGATCATAACTGGTGCAGGTGAGAAATCTTTTGTTGCCGGAGCTGATATTTCTGAGTTTGCAGATTTTACTCCCGAGCAGGGAAAAACCATGAGTGAAAATGGGCATGACACTTTTGACAAGATAGAAAATTATGCAAAACCTGTAATTGCAGCAGTGAATGGTTATGCGTTAGGGGGCGGATGCGAACTTGCCATGGCATGCCACCTGAGAATAGCAAGTGATAATGCCATCTTCGGGCAACCGGAAGTAAATCTTGGTTTGATTCCCGGGTATGGCGGTACACAACGCTTAATTGAATTGATCGGTAAAGGCAAGGCGATGGAACTTCTCATGACGGGTGACTCAATAAACGCAGCAATGGCGAAAGAAATCGGGCTGGTAAATTATGTAGTCCCTCAAAATGAATTGCTTGCAAAATGCGAGGAAATTTTAAGAAAAATATTTTCGAAAGGTCCTGTAGCAGTGAACAAAGTGATACAATGTGTGAATGCACATTTCCGAAGCGGCGGCTACGTTGGTGATGCATATCAAATAGAAGTAACACAATTCGGGCAATGTATGGAAACGGAAGATTTCATAGAAGGCACTTCAGCATTCATGGAAAAAAGAAAAGCGGAGTTTAAAGGGAAATAATTTACTTTATGTAAATCTTTTCCTGAAAGGTTGTACATTTAATATCGCCCATCATTTGAAAAAATAAAAGCCGTGCCGGAAAAACTCAGAAAAAAAGATGCGCTTGATTATCATTCCATGGGAAGACCCGGGAAGATAGAAGTAGTGCCAACAAAAAATACAAAAACACAGAGAGATCTTTCTCTCGCCTACTCTCCGGGTGTTGCAGAACCCTGTCTTGAAATTGCGAAAGATGTTAGTAATGTTTTTAAATATACAGCAAAAGGAAATTTGGTTGCTGTAATCAGTAACGGAACAGCAGTACTTGGACTCGGTGACATAGGACCTGAAGCATCAAAGCCTGTGATGGAAGGTAAAGGTTTGCTGTTTAAAATTTATGCTGATATTGATGTGTTTGATATTGAATTGCGCAGCACCGATGTTGACGAATTTATCACTATTGTAAAAGCATTAGAGCCAACTTTCGGCGGGATAAATTTAGAAGATATAAAAGCCCCCGAGTGTTTTGAGATAGAAAGCCGTTTAAAAAAAGAACTAAAAATTCCTGTAATGCACGATGATCAACACGGCACCGCTGTAATAAGCGGTGCAGCATTACTGAATGCAGTTGAGTTAGTGAATAAGAATTTCGGCGAAGTAAAAATTGTTGTAAGTGGAGCAGGCGCAAGCGCCATCAGTTGCGCAAAATTATTTGTAGAACTCGGTGCAAAAAAAGAAAACATTGTGATGCTCGACAGCCAGGGAGTGTTGAACACAAACCGGGAAGGGCTTGATAAATATAAAAGCGAATTTGTTACCACAAGAACGGAACTAAATAATTTGAGTGAAGCAATTGTTGATGCAGATGTTTTTGTTGGGCTGAGTAAGGGAAACATATTTACCCCTGCAATGCTAATGGCGATGGCAGATGACCCGATCGTATTTGCATTGGCAAATCCTGATCCTGAAATTGAATATGAACTGGCCTGCAAAACCCGGAAAGATGTGATAGTTGCAACGGGTAGAAGCGACCACCCAAACCAGGTGAACAATGTGCTGGGTTTTCCATTCATCTTCCGTGGCGCTTTAGATGTGCAGGCAACAGAAATAAATGATGCGATGAAAATTGCTGCTGTGAAAGCGTTAGCATCTCTCGCAAAAGAGGCTGTGCCTGAATTTGTGAACATGGCATACAATGAAAAGAACATCACCTTCGGCAGAAATTACATTATCCCGAAACCCGTTGACCCCAGACTTATAACAAGAGTAGCGCCGGCAGTGGCGAAAGCAGCTATGGAAAGCGGCGTTGCAAGAAAAGCCATCACAGACTGGGATGCTTACGAAGGGTACCTTGTAAAACGTCTTGGGTTGGAAGAACAACTCATAAAAGTGATCATCAACAAAGCAAAACAAAATCCGAAAAGAGTGGTGTTTGCCGAAGCGGATAATTTCAAAATCTTAAAAGCTGCGCAAATTGTAAAAGATGAAGGGATTGCAAAACCTATTCTGCTTGGCCCGAAAGAAAAAATTAAAAAACTGATTGAAGAAAATCAACTCGGCTTAAAAAATGTTCCCATCATTGACCCGAGAAGCGAAGAAGAAAATGTTAGAAGGGATAAGTACGGAGATTACCTCTTTAACAAACGCAAACGCAAAGGTTTGAATTTTTATGAAGCCAAGAAGATCATGCGGGAACGGAATTATTTCGGCAGCATGATGGTAGAAACCGGCGAAGCGGATGCACTTATTTCCGGTTTGACAAGGCAGTATCCTGAAACAATAAAACCTGCCCTCCAGGTAATAGGCAGGGAAGAAGGCTTGAACAAAGTTGCGGGTATGTATATCATGCTAACCAAACGAGGTCCTGTGTTTTTTGCCGACACCACCATCAATTTTGAACCAACAAAAGATGAACTTATAGAAATTACAGCCCTCACAGCAAATGCCGTTCGTCAGTTTAATATTCAACCGAAAATCGCATTGCTTTCTTATTCCAATTTCGGATCAGTAGATAATGCGCAAACAAAAAAAATAAGAGATGCTGTAACTACGCTGAAAGAAAAATATCCGGGTATGCTGGTAGATGGTGAGATGCAGGCAAATATTGCTTTTGATAATGATTTGTTGAAAGAAAATTATCCATTCAGTGAGTTGGTAGACAGGGGAGTAAATACACTTATCTTCCCGAACCTTGATTCTGCAAACATCGCTTACAAACTTATTCAAACTCTCGGTTATGCAGATGCTATTGGCCCTATCCTTCTCGGCATGAAAAAATCAGTTCACATCTTACAGCTTGGAAGTTCAGTGCGGGAAATTGTGAATATGGTAGCAATAGCAGTGAGTGATGCCCAAGCCAAAGGATGGAAGAAGTAAATTACAAACTTTAAACATTCTGTAAATCCACCCCATGCTTCCTACCTTTACAACTGTATGATCTCTTACATAAAAGGCGAATTCATAGTAAAAAATCCGGCGTATGTAGTGCTCGAAAATAACGGTATTGGTTACCAGGTTAATATTTCGCTGAATACCTACTCAAAAATCCAGGATCAAACAAAAGGTTTGCTTTACACTTATTATTACTTCAAGGAGGATGGAACCAGCCATGTGCCTGTGTTGTATGGTTTTGCTGATGAACAGGAAAAAAGCCTTTTCACAATGCTTATTTCGGTGAACGGGGTGGGGGCAAACACTGCCCGCATGATACTTTCCAGCATGAACCCAAAAGAATTAGAACAGGCAATCCTGGCCGAAAATGACCTTCTCATTCAAAAAATAAAGGGCGTTGGCCCCAAAACCGCCAAGAAAATTGTGATAGAGCTGAAAGACAAGATTGGGAAGATATCTTCAACAGATACTATACCTGGTTTCAAGCAGCACAATACTGTGCAGGGTGAGGCGTTAAGTGCTTTAGCAATGCTTGGTTTTAGCAGGCAATCAGCCGAAAAAGCCATAGCTTTGGCACTGAAAACAAACAACAGCATCAGCTCCGTTGAAGAGTTGGTGAAAACAGCATTAAAAAATTTATAAAAAGGTAGGTTTTGACAGGAGCGAAATTTGTCCCTCAGGTAGTATTTGCGGGTGCTATAGGTTTGGCTGTAATCCTCTCGCCTCAAAAGCGTTCAGAGGTGTACACATATCAGGGCAATTCATTTTATTATGCTGTACCCGATACCGGAAAAAAAGACAGCCTCCGCTATCCTATAAGCGATAATTATTCCTCTGATTATTTCAACAACGACTATAACCCTTTTGATATCTATCCGTCCGCTATTGATGATTCTGTGTTTTATGATCCGACAACAGGAGAATATCTCTACACAGAGAAGATTGGGGATGAATTTTATAATAACCCACAGGCCATTTCTTTCGAAGATTTTTTAGATGCCGAATTAGAGAAAAGCATTGAAGATTATTGGGTGGAACGTTCGAGCGGCGCTGACCTCCTTGGTGGACAAGGAACCATTCCATCACTGTATACAGGCAGCGAATTGCTCGACAGGCTTTTTGGAGGCAGCACAGTTGACATCAGACCACAAGGAAATATTGAACTTACTTTCGGAGGAAGCTTTCAGAACATACAAAACCCAATATTAACAGAAGATCAGAGGAAGCAAGGCGGATTTGACTTTAACATGGACATAAACGCCAATGTGTTGGGGCAGATTGGTGAAAAAATGAAGCTTACTTTCAACTACAACACTTCTGCAACTTTTGATTTTGAAAACCAGGTGAAACTGGAGTACACGGGTTTTGAAGATGAAATCATTCAGAAAATTGAAGCAGGAAATGTAAGCCTCCCCCTTACAACAACTCTGATCCCTGGAACACAAAGTTTATTCGGGATAAAAACAGCCTTACAATTTAATCGCCTTACTGTTACAAGTATTTTATCACAACAAAAATCACAAACACAGAGCATACAGATAGAAGGTGGAGCACAAAAACGGGATTTTGAAATTTTTGCCGATGAATATGATGAGAACAGACACTTTTTCCTTGGGCATTACTTCAGAAATAACTATGAAAAATGGCTTAGTACTCTGCCCTTTGTAAATTCTCCCATAGCCATCACCCGCATGGAGGTTTGGGTAACTAACACTACAGGCGAAACAGAAAACACTCGTGATATAGTTGCTTTCGCTGATTTGGGAGAAGGTGATTCTGTATATCAAAGCACAGCAAACGGCGGAAACATTTCCATCCTCACTCCGGGCGGTGTTCCGAACAACTATGCAAATAGTTTATATCAAACCCTTTCAGGCAATGATGCAGTTCGACAGCTTAACACTGTAATTCAAACCCTGCAGGCGCCACCGTTTGAATTGCTGCAGCAGCAGGATTTTGAAAAAGTGCGCATGCGCAAACTTAATCCCTCTGATTATACTTACAATTCCCAACTCGGGTTTGTTTCTGTAAATACTTCCCTCCAGCCTGATGATGTACTGGCAGTATCTTATGAATACACTTACCTGGGGCAAAATTTTCAGGTGGGTGAATTTTCCAGCGATCTTCCTCCGGGTGTAGATACCACAAATGTGTTGTTTATGAAAATGCTCAAGAGTACTTCAGCCAACACACAAATCCCCATGTGGGACCTGATGATGAAGAACGTTTATTCACTCGGAGCTTTCCAGGTTAGTAATGAAGATTTTCATCTTGATGTGTATTACCAAGATCCCGGTGGAGGACTGAAAAGATATATTCCTGCAAACAATTCTACAGTAAACGGTAAACCTTTGATCAGGCTGATGGGGCTTGACAGGTTAAATACAAATAATGACCCCTACCCCGACGGCATCTTCGATTTTGTAAATGGAGTTACTATCAATACAACAAATGGAAGGGTATATTTTCCTGTGCTGGAACCCTTTGGTACTCATATGCGCAGTGAGCAAATGTTCGGATCAGACATTGAAGTGGAGAGATTCGCTTATGATGAATTGTACAATGAAACAAAAACTATCGCACTGCAATTCCCACAGTTTGACAGGTATGTTATAAAAGGTGAGTATAAAAGCAGCGTTTCTTCAGAAATATATCTCGGCGCATTTAATCTCCCTAAAGGTTCAGTGATCGTAAATGCAGGCGGGCAAATATTGACTGAAAATGTTGATTACACAGTTGACTATTCTTTAGGAAGATTAAAAATAATTAATGAATCCATCCTTAACTCCGGAGTACCTATCAATGTTACTTTTGAGAACAATGCCTTCTATGGTTTCCAGGTGAAAAGTTTAGTAGGGACAAGATTAGACTATTGGATCAATGATAATTTCACTCTCGGCGCAACTATCCTGCATCTTTCAGAAAGACCTTACACTCAAAAAGTAAACTACGGCGATGACCCCATCAGCAATACCATGTACGGCTTTGATATGAACTTTACAAAAGAAGCACCCTGGCTCACAAGAACCCTTGATAAGTTACCTCTATATGATACAAAAGAGATCAGTACAATCTCTTTCACAGGTGAAATAGCAAGGTTCCAACCGGGAATTTCAAAGGCAGTTGGGAAAGGAGATGAAGCAACAATTTATATAGATGATTTTGAAGGAAGCAGGAGTGCGTATGATCTTAAGTTTCCGTTTCTTTCCTGGGTTATTGCTAGTACGCCGCTAGGTGCAACTACCGAGTCTGGCTCATCATTATTTCCAGAAGCAAGTTTGTTTGATGATCTCACTTACGGAAAAAATCGTTCAAAAATTGCCTGGTATAGTATCGATCCATTGTTTAACAGGCCTGATAATGCAGCCAGGCCTCCACACATCACTGCAAATGATGTTTCAAACCATTATATTACAGAAGTAGATGAAACAGATATTTTCCCGCAACAAGATAACCCTCTGGGAAGTTTCACTACGCTCTCCACTTTTGATCTCGCCTATTATCCCGCAGAGCGAGGACCCTATAATTTTGACGTTGCGAACATTGACCCTTCGACAGGCTGGTTTACCAACCCGGCAGACAGATGGGGTGGTATTATGCGAAGCCTGGAAACAAATGATTTTGAAGCATCTAATGTTGAATTCATAGAGTTTTGGGTGATGGATCCTTTTGATGACCTGGGACCCTTCGGCACCCCTGTTACTGATGATGGCTATTTATACATCAACCTCGGAAACATTTCAGAAGACATTTTAAAAGACTCAAGAACCTTTTTTGAAAATGGACTGCCGAAAGACGGCACAACAGATGATCTTGATCAAACCAGCTGGGGATATGTACCGAAAACTTTACCGATCACCAATGCTTTTGATAATGATCCTGACTCAAGAGAAAACCAGGATAAAGGATATGATGGATTGAATGATGGCGAAGAATCAGATTATTTTTCAACTTTTCTTTCTGATCTTGCTGCTACAGTTGGTACTGGCTCACCGGGTTATCAGCAGGCCGCTAATGATCCTTCAAGTGATGACTATCATTATTTCCGGGGAACGGATTATGATAATCAAGAGCTTGGTGTACTTGAAAGATATAAAAGGTATAACAATCCTCAGGGAAATTCCCCTACTACCGAATCATCCCCTGAAACCTATCCTACATCATCTACTAACATTCCTGAGACGGAAGATCTGAACAAAGATTATTCACTCAACGAAACAGAATCTTACTTTCAGTATCGCATCAAACTTTCTCCCGATATGGAGATTACGAATCCCTATATCACCGATGTGGTTTCCAATACAGTAACATTTGAAAATGATGTAACTGATGAAATAAAATGGTATCAGTTCAAAATTCCTATTGATGAATTTGATGCTACAATCGGAAGCATCCAGGATTTTAAATCGATCCGTTTCATCCGCATGTTTATGACAGGTTTTGAAGATTCTCTCATTTTACGATTTGCAAAACTTGAATTAGTAAGAAATCAATGGCGTCGCTATGATTTCAGTTTATTAAACCCCGGTGAATATATTCCAGGTGATGATGCTGATGCAACTGCCTTTAATGTAAGCGGTGTGAGCATTGAAGAAAACTCTGAAAGGGAACCGGTAGCCTATGTGTTACCTCCCGGCATTGAAAGGGAACAAACAGTAGGCGGCGGAGGAACTGTTTCCACTTATCAGCAAAACGAGCAGGCACTGAGCATGCAAGTGTGTGCATTGAATGACGGTGATGCAAGGGCGATTTTCAAAACCCTGAATATTGACCTGCGCCGCTACGGGCGTATGATTATGAATGTACATGGTGAGGATATTCCGGGAACCGGAGCTGAGTTAGCAGATGGTGATCTTCGGGTGTTCATTCGCCTTGGTTCTGATTTTACAAATAATTACTATGAATACAGCATGCCGCTGAACATTACAGAAATTGCCGGCCTTCCGTCACCTGTAGATGAAGATGCTTATGCTGAAGCAGTATGGGCCACATTAATAGATTTTCCACTGGATTCTTTGGTAGAAGTAAAAAAACTTCGCAATGAAGCAGGTGCCTCACCTCTCTCTATGTTTTCAATTACAGGAGCAGGCGATGAAGGAGATTTCTATTCAATTGTAGGAAATCCCGACCTGGGTTTTGTAGAAGAAGTGATGATAGGAATTTCAAACCCAAAAGAGCCTGGCGGCGGTGGAGATGCTTACTGTGCAGAAGTATGGGTAAATGAGTTACGGCTAACAAATATTGATCAGAGGGGCGGTTGGGCTGCCCTTGCAAGAGTAGATGCAAAACTTGCCGATCTTGGAAACGTAAGTTTATCAGGAAACATGCACACCATTGGATTCGGAACTCTGGAACAGCAAATTGACGAGAGATATAAAGATAATTTTTACCAATACGCTGCAGCTCTTACCATGGAACTTGGAAAATTTTTTCCTTCCAAGCTTGGCATCCGCTTGCCATTGTATGCAAGCATCTCTCAATCTTTCAGCAATCCTGAATTTGACCCTTATGAACTGGATGTAGACCTGGAAGAAAAAGTACAAAGCATTACAAATACCTTCGGCGCAGACAGTGCAAAAAATTATAAACGTTCGGTAATTGATTTCTCTACTATCAAATCAATCAACCTCACGAACATCAGGATCGAACGGGACAGAAAAGGTGCTACACCGCATTTCTGGGATATTGAAAATTTAGACCTTACCCTTGCGTATAGTGAAGAATATAATAGTAACCCAACATTGGAATTTGACAAGCTGCAAAGATATAAAGGCGCCCTGGGGTACACTTTTGCCCAGAAAGCAAATTACATTATGCCTTTTGAAAAACTTATTGACAAAAAATATAAATGGCTGCAGCTTGTAAGAGATATTAATTTCAATCTTGCTCCAACAAGTTATTCCTTCCGAACTGAACTGAACCGTCAGTTTGGCGAAACCCTGATGCGGGATATTTATGGTGAAGGACTGATAGAACCCACCTACGATAAATATTTTAACTGGGATCGTTTTTATGGCGTTAAACTGGAGCCTTTTAAAGCGATGAAGATAGATTTCAGTGCAACAAACAACGCCAGGATTGATGAGCCTTTCGGTAAAATTGATACCCCGGAAGAAAAAGATACCATCTGGAATAATCTGAAAGATTTTGGGAGAACAATCAACTATCGTCATTCGCTTAGCGTAAATTACAATGTGCCGATAAACAAAATCCCTGCTTTGAGTTGGGTGACTTTGAAAACAAGCTATAACACAACCTATGGCTGGATAGCGGGTTCTGTGGGCTTGTCAGATACATTGGGAAATACAATCAACAACACACAACAAAAAACTGTGAATGGGGAATTGAATTTCCGCAACCTGTATAACAAGTCGAAATTCTTAAAAGATTACAACACCAATAATTTTAAAGCAACAAAAAATGTGAAGGATGTTGATAGAAAGGGCGACAAAGAAACAGAGGAAGGGGAAGAAGAGGAAGAAGAAAAAACCACAGCAAAAAAACCTGAAAATAACCCCGCAGGGTTTTTCATCCGTATGCTTATTTCCCTAAAACGCATCACTATCAATTATACAGAAAACTACGGGACAACCTTACCCGGTTTTATGCCGAATTCACAGATTCTGGGTTTGAATACCAATACACTTGCTCCGGGTTGGGATTTTATTACAGGCTATCAACCTGGTTCAAAATGGCTTGAAGATGCAGCTGACAGCGGTTGGATAAGTACTGCTACCTCACTCAATCAGTTGTTCCTGCAAAATTTCTCACAGAACATAGACATCAGAACCAACTTTGAACCTCTCCCTGATTTTAAAGTTGATATTACGATAAATAAATCCTACTCAGATAATTATTCAGAATATTTTAAAAACATTGGAGTAGATACAACTGACTTCCAGCACCTCAATGGTGTTAACGGTGGAAGCTTAACAATGAGTTACAATATACTCGGAACCATTTTCGACAAACTGAATACTACTGAGGTAACTGCTACGTTCAAACAATTTGAGGCAAACACAGAAATTGTTTCACAGCGTTTTCAGGATGAAAATTTTGTGTATTCAGAAGATATATTCTTTAACCCGCTTGACAGCAGCTTTAATCCAAGTTATGCAGAAGGTTACGGACCTTACATGCAGGATGTTCTCATTCCTTCTTTCATTGCAGCTTACTCGGGGCAAAGCGCAGAAACTGTAGAGTTGGATGTGTTCAAACAAATCCCGAAGCCGAATTACCGAATCAGTTACTCAGGATTGAATAAAATTCCTGCACTGAAAAAAATATTTACTTCCATTACATTAAACAGCGCATATACTTCAACTTTAAGTGTAAATAGTTTTGTTACAGATCTTGATTTTAATGGTAACTACTACTTGTATGCAAATGTTACGGATACACTGAATGGAAACTTCGTGAGCCTGTATGATATTCCGAATATTATCATTACAGAATCTTTATCGCCCCTGTTTGGTATTGATGCAACTTTCACAAACAGCTTAACAACAAAGTTTGATTTCAAAAAGTCAAGAACACTTACCATGAGTTTCATTGATTACCAACTTACAGAAACACATTCTACAGAATTCTCTATTGGGCTAGGTTATAAATTTTCAGGGTTTACACTACCGTTCAAATTTGGCGGTAAGAAACCTACCCTTGAAAATGACCTCACAGCAAGGTTTGACATGAGTTTCCGGGACGATCAAACATCTAACTTCCGCATATACCAGGATCTGAATGAGCCTACAGGCGGGCTAACAACTATTTCTATTTCGCCAACGATAGACTATGTTGTGAATGATCGTTTTAATGTGCAGTTATATTTTGACCGCCAACAAACCATCCCGAAGATTTCTACTTCTTATCCCATCACTTCCACCAATGCCGGTGTGAAAGTGAGGTTTAGTTTAGCAGAATAAAGTTTAGACCCCTAGAACTGCCTTCAATTTTACATACCCCGTTTTGCTTACAGGGATTTTTGCTCCTGTTTTTAAAATGGCAAGATGGCTATCTTTTTCATACAACTCGAGACGGGTAACAAGTTGAATATTTAATATATAGGAACGGTGTGTGCGAACAAATTGATTCTTATCAAGTGCATTTTCGAAAAATGCCATTGTTTTATTTTTCAGGAAATTACCCTCTCCGGTATAGATCATAACATAATCACCTTCGGCTGCTATGTATTGAATATCCTGAAAAGGAATAATCTTAATCTTGTGATTTAGTTTAATTACAACCCGTTGATTTTGTGGCGGTGTTTGAGAAACCTCGTTCAATAATCCTGCTGTATCAGCAACGGTATTTGTTTTTGCAGCCTGTGTATTTAAACCGGGCCGGCACTTTTGAATAGCTTTATCAAACCGTTCTTTATTGAAAGGTTTAAGCAGGTAATCAACTGCATGTGACTCAAAAGCTTTGAGTGCATATTCATCAAAAGCAGTAGTAAATATGACAGCCGGAGGGTTCTCTATAAGTTCAAGCATTTCAAACCCGTTGATCTTTGGCATTTGTATGTCAAGAAAGATAAGGTCAGGTTTATATTCAGCAATTGCCTTCACTCCTTCAAAACCATCATTACATTCCTGCATAATTT
>JBJXHH010000163.1:0-4262 GCA_046160675.1 Chitinophagales bacterium | reverse complement strand
AGTATAGGCAAACCCTGTACAGAAGAAGGTAATGTTTTTTCCCATGTAGAACCTTTATTTACTGTTCCTTCAGGGAAGGTTAGAAATAAATTTTCTACCGCTTCACTCGGATCAGGAACAGGAATCTGATCTGCGGGAATTGAATCTCCCAGCACTTTACTCATTTTACTTTTTATCGCATCCAGCCCCTTTGTTTCTGTAATTTCAGCATTGGTGTTCATTAACAATATAATGGGAACATTAATCATACAATCCAGGAGTTTCCTGTCAATATCTGCCTGGGGGTCAGCCATAGGCTTGCCTGAAATATATTCCTGTTTTTCATTTCCCATCTCCATCATTTGCCTGGCACTTTTTTGTACAAGCTCCACAACAAAATTTCCATCGGCTTTTTTTTCTTTTATGAACATCGAAAGATTTATGACATCTTCTGTTTTCAAAGTTTGTTTCTCACCCGAAGGCATTGTACTTGTAATGGATGAAATACTGGAGTTATAAACGGAATATGTTTTACCCACAATAGGATTAAAGCGAAAAGCAAAATCTGCAGTATCTGAAACAGGAATATGAAACGTATCAGCACTGATGATTGAGCCACTGTCAATATTTATTGTAGTACTATCCGAAATGATGTCTTCAGAAGATTGAGATGCATTTCTCTTGCAGGAACCAAGTGTGACGGTAATACAGAAAAGCAGAAATGTAAAAAGGCGATAAAAAAATTTCATTTAGTAGAATTGGGGATCAAAGCTATCGGATTTTTGCTACATTCGTTCCATGAACAGGAATGAACGGCTGAAGGATGTATTTGAAAGTGCATATCAGGCATTAAACGCCGAACAGAAAAAAGCAGTAGACGCTATTGAAGGCCCGGTACTGGTAATTGCAGGGCCGGGAACCGGGAAAACACAGATACTTGCAATCAGGATAGGGAAGATATTGTTAGAAACGGATGTTCTTCCTGAAAACATTTTGTGTTTAACTTATACAGACGCAGGTTCTGTGGCAATGCGAAAAAGGCTCTTACAATTTATAGGGCCCGATGCTTACAAAGTAAATATTTATACGTTTCATGCTTTTTGTAATGATGTGATACAGGATAATTTATCCTTGTTTGAAAAAACGGCACTTGATCCGATCTCCGAGCTCGAAAAAGTAGAACTCTTCAAACAGTTGATAGATGCGTTTCCGAAAAATCACCCGCTGAAAAGATACAGGGGCGATGTGTATTATGAAATTCAAAACCTTTCAGGATTATTCAGCACAATGAAACGGGAGGGGTGGACCCCGGAGTTTATTCTTTCAGCAATTCAGCAATATCTTGAAGACTTACCCAACCGATCAGAGTATGTTTATCAAAAAAGATATAAAGAATTCAAGGCAGGCGATTTAAGGATACATAAGTTTGAAGAAGAAAATGAACGCATGCAAAAACTCCAGGCAGCTGTAAATGAATTTGAAAATTATCAGCAACTCATGCGGAAAAGAAACCGGTATGATTTTGAGGATATGATCAACTGGGTGATAAAAGCATTTGAAGAAAATAAGAATTTACTAGCGGATTACCAGGAGCGATATCAATATATCCTTGCAGATGAATACCAAGATACCAGCGGAACGCAAAACCGCATCATTGAATTGCTCATAAGTTATTGGGAAAAACCGAATGTGTTTGTTGTAGGAGATGATGACCAGAGTATATTCCGTTTCCAGGGGGCGAATATTGAGAACATGCTTAGGTTTGCTGGGAATTATAAAGATGACCTCACAACTGTGGTACTTACAAATAACTACCGCTCAACACAACCCATTTTAAATGTGTCAAAATCTCTTATTGACAGGAATAAAGAACGTCTGGTTGAAAAATTACCCAACCTTTCAAAGACACTTGTGTCTGCGAATGATAAAGTAAAACACATTCCGGATCATCCCCGCATTAAAGAATATGAAACACAACGCCAGGAAATGGCAGATATAATTTTTCAGATAGAAAAGATTATTGCTTCCGGAACTTCTCCCGGTAAAATTGCTGTGATTTATAAAGAAAATAAGTATGGAGAAGAATTGACGGAATACTTTCGCTTGAAAAATATACCTTATTTCACAAAAAAGGATTTGAATATCCTGGAACTGCCTTTTATTCAGAAAATTATTTTGATGCTGCAATATTTTGCAGCAGAACATGATGTGCCCTACGGCGGCGATGAAATGTTGTTTGAGATTCTACATGCCGAATGGTTCCAGGTTCCTGCCATAGAGATCGCAAAGCTGAGCGTAGAATCTGCTAACACAAGGTTTTCAAAAGAGCCCCTTTCCCTACGCAGAATGTTGTTTGAAAAAACAAACATCCCTGCTAAAGACCTGTTTTCAGAAGCTGAAAGCCCCGCATTAAAAGCTGCAGGCCGTATAATAGAGGAAATTATTCATGATGTGCCCAATGTTACTGTGCAGCAACTTTTTGAGAAATGCATAAGAAAAACAGGAATCCTGTCTTATGTAATGCAATCACCGGAAAAACATTTTCTTCTGCAGCTCATCACTGTATTGTTCGATTTTATAAAAGAAGAAACCCGCCGCAACCCGTTTATGCAACTTAAAGAAATGATGAACATGATTACAATTATGCAGCAGGAAGAAATAAGATTGCCGTTTGTGCAGGTGAGCGGAAATGAAAGAGGAATCAACTTGCTTACTGCGCATGGCTCAAAGGGGCTTGAGTTTGAGCATGTATTTTTTGCAGGATGCGTTTCAGGCTATTGGGAGAAAAAAAGAAAGCCTACAGGGGGATATAAATTGCCTGACACTATTTTTTCAACTTCCACTGAACAGAATACAGAGGAAGAGTTGCGCAGAATATTTTATGTTGCGTTAACAAGGGCTGAAAAATATTTACATATCTCTTATTTCAAATATAAGCAGGATGGAAAAGAAACCGAACCATCCGTTTTTATCGCAGAACTGCAGGATGCACATGGTCTGCCGGCTGAAAAAGTATTTATTAGTGATGATGTAATGAACGAGTTTACTGTATTGCAATTTACTGAAACGGCATCGCCTGAAATTGAGAAGATTGAAAATGAGTTTGTAGAAAGATTACTAGCAAAGTTTTCAATGAATGTAACAGCTTTAAACAATTACCTACATTGCCCGCTCGAATTTTATTTTAACAACCTCATTCGCATTCCCTCAGGAAGGTCAGAAGCAACGGAATTTGGCAGTGCAGTGCATCATGCGCTGGAAAGACTGTTTAAAAAAATGCAGGAGGATGAAAAAAACAAATTTCCGGCTAAGGAAGAATTTATAAAAGATTTTGAATGGTACATGCATAGAAACCGGGAACATTTTACTAAAGAACAATTTGAACGGCGCATGGAATACGGTAGGGAAATTCTTGTAAATTACTATGAAACATATATCAATACATTTAATAAAATTGTTGCCCTCGAGAGAAATATACAGGTTTCTTTACCTGATGGAATTCCGTTAAAAGGAAAATTAGATAAACTGGAGTTTGATGGAAAGCAGGTGAACATAGTTGATTATAAAACCGGCGACCCTGAAAAGGGAATTACGAAAATAAAAGGGCCTTCAGAAAAAGACCCTAAGGGCGGCGACTACTGGAGGCAGGCTGTGTTTTATAAAATCTTGCTTGACAATTATACAATAAAAGAATGGAAGGCAGTTAGTTCGGAATTTGATTTCATTGAGCCTGACAAAAAGAAAAAATATAAAAGAGAAAAATTATTTATTCAACCTGAAGATATTACTTCAGTAACGCAGCAGATAAAAACAGTTTGGGGGAAAATACAGGCACATGATTTCTACACAGGCTGCGGAAAACCCGAGTGCCACTGGTGTAATTTTGTGAAAACAAACAACATGGCGGTGGCGCTGCATGAAGTAAAAGAGGAAGTAGAGGAATAGGATACGCAACATGAAATTTTCGTTACATAAACATCATCCCTGGCACGGCATCTCACCCGGAAACGATGCACCAAACATTGTTACAGTTTTTGTAGAGATAGTTCCTACAGATACTGTAAAATATGAAATTGATAAAGAAAGCGGCTACCTAAAAATTGACCGACCCCAGAAATACTCAAATGTATTGCCTGCTTTGTACGGATTCATTCCACAAACATATTGCGGGCAAGGCATTGGCAACTACTGCGCAGAAAAAACAGGAAGAAAAAATATTAATGGCGATGGAGACCCCCTTGACATTTGTGTGTTCACCGAAAAAAACATTCCGCATGGAAATA
>JBJXHH010000162.1:0-6571 GCA_046160675.1 Chitinophagales bacterium | reverse complement strand
TAAACATAGGTGACAGCATAGAGCCTGTAAATACTATCTTCCAGCTTATTAAAGTTTTTGATACAGATGAAGAAGCGAAAGCTTATGCGGAGAAGTACCAGGTTAAAGATGTAAAATTTTAAACGGTAGCGAATTAACGTAAAGCAATATTCAGGTAATCCCGCTCTTTGGGGCCCGTATAAATCTGTCTGGGCCTGCCGATAGGTTCACCGCTTTCCCGCATTTCTTTCCACTGGCTCAGCCATCCGGGCAATCTTCCTAATGCAAAAAGCACAGTGAACATTTCTGTTGGAAAACCGATTGCCCTGTAAATAATGCCTGAATAGAAATCAACGTTCGGGTAAAGTTTTCTTTCAACAAAGTAACTGTCTTTTAATGCTGCTTCTTCCAGTTGCTTTGCAATGTCAAGTATAGGGTCATGTATCCCCAGTTTGCTCAACACATTATCACATGCCTGCTTAATGATCTTTGCTCTCGGGTCAAAGTTTTTATATACCCTGTGCCCGAAACCCATCAACCTGAAACCATCATTTTTATCTTTTGCCTTTTCCACCCATTTTGAAACATTGCCGCCATCTGATTTTATTTTTTCCAGCATTTCAATTACCTGTTGGTTAGCGCCGCCATGCAATGGACCCCAGAGTGCAGCAACTCCAGCTGCAACACTTGCATACGGATTCGCCTGGCTGGAACCTACCATGCGCACAGTTGAAGTAGAGCAATTCTGCTCATGATCAGCATGCAGGATCAACAATTTATCTAAGGCATCCACAATCACCGGATCAGCATTGTAATCTTCGGTGCGCATGCCAAAAGTCATGTACAGGAAATTCGTAACATAATCATACTTATTCAATGGATACATAATCGGGTGGCCGATTGATTTTTTATGAATCCAACTTACCAGAGTTGGCATTTTTGCAAGGATGCGAACCATGGTAAGATCAGTAGATTCCTTGTCGGCATTAGGATTAAGAGAATCAGGGTAAAAAGAACTGAGTGTACACATGAGGGAACAAAGCTGCCCCATGGGATGGGCATTGCTTGGGAAACCATCAAAAAATTGCTTCACATCTTCATGCACCAATGTGTGCCGTGTGATCTTCTCAACGAAATCAGAATATTCATCCGCTGTTGGGAGTTCGCCGTAAAACAGTAAATAGGCAACTTCAATGAAATTACTTTTTTCAGCAAGTTGTTCTATCGGATAGCCCCTGTATCGCAAAATCCCCAATTCACCATCAAGGAAAGTTATCCCGCTTGTTGTTGAACCCGTGTTTTTATAACCCGAGTCGAGGGTTATGAAACCCGAAATTTCACGGAGTTTATTAATATCAATGGATTCTTCGCCTTCAGACCCAATATAGATTGGCAATTCAATCTCTTTTTCACCCAATTTGAGGAGAGCATTTTGCTGCATAACTTTCTTTTTCGATTTTCCCAAAATTCAGTTTTATTTATTTACACAAAGGTAAATTTTTAGTACGTCTTAAGAAAGAAAAAGCCCCGAGTTGAAAGAAAAAATATTACGGGCTGTAATATTGAGTAAAAACTTACTTCCTATTAATTTCCGGGAACGGTAAATATCTTCCAATATATGATAAGCCTAACCAGTATAATGCCATAGAGTATAGCCACTAACCCGAATTTGACCCATGAGGGTGTGTTGCGAAGGATATGATACACTACAATCCCTGTAAATATTCCGGCCATACCATAGATGATCATCTCTATATCATAGTTATTCATCCGCACTTTTTTTGGTGTGTAGGGTAGCAGAACAAGGTTAAAGAAAATGAAAAATGCCAGGTAGGTAAATGGCCCCCAGAAATTCATGGGCTCGTTCTTTTGTTCAGTGTTAGTAATGGTATTTTCCATAAAAGCGATGCAAAAATAAAGCTGCAAGGGCAAACTGAAAAGAAAGATGAAAAGAGAGGAGGGAAGGATGCAAGCTTTATTTGAAAGTTTTCAAAAAATGCACACTTTTCATAATATCATCATGAAGGTACCTGTCAGCATCTATAAAAGAAACATCCTTGCGATAATCTGCATAAAGTTTTTCTATTATTGCTGATGACTTTTTCCCTTTTCTGAAAGCAAATGCCTGTGCAGCCGTCAGGAGTTCAATAGCAAGAACTTTCTCAACATTTTCAACAACCCGTACACACTTGGTTGCTGCATTGGCGCCCATACTCACATGATCTTCCTGTTCATTTGAGCTTGCAATGGAATCAACACTTGCCGGTGTGCAGAGTTGTTTGTTCTGAGAAACAATGCTTGCGGCAACATATTGGGGGATCATCAAACCTGAATGCAGGCCTGCGTTTACAGCTAAGAATTCAGGCAAGCCTCTTGCGCCTGATAACATGCGATAAGTTCTGCGTTCAGAAATACTTGCAAGTTCACTCAAAGCAATGGCAAGAAAATCTAAACTTATAGCAAGCGGCTGGCCGTGAAAATTTCCACCACTCAAGATCATGTCATCATCAACAAAAACATTCGGGTTATCAGTAACCCCGTTTATCTCCCGCTCAACTATTTCCCTACAATAACTTACAGCATCTTTACTAGCACCATGAACCTGCGGGATACAACGGAATGAATAAGGATCCTGTACTTGTTCTTTCTCTGCAAAAAAAGTTTCGCTGCCTTCTAATATTTCTAACATGTTTTTAGCAGTTTCAATCTGCCCGTTTTGATTTCTGACCTGGTGAATTTGCGGAAGGAATGCGTCATGTTTACAGTTCCATGCTTCAAGTGAAAGTGCTGAAACAAGATCAGCCATTTGTAAAACATGTTTCGCTTTTATGAGGCAATACACGGCATGTGCACTCATGAACTGAGTGCCGTTCAACAGTGCTAACCCTTCTTTTGAGCGCAATCTTATAGGAGTAAGTTTGTGCTGATCAAGAATTTTTTTTGCTGAAAATATTTTGCCGGAAATTTTTACTTCCCCTTCGCCTATCAGCGCCATACTCATGTGTGAGAGAGGACACAGGTCGCCACTGGCGCCAAGTGATCCCTGCTCATATATAACAGGTAAAATTTCAAAATTGAAAAGATCCATTAACCGCCAAACCGTATCAATACTTACACCGCTGAACCCATAGCTAAGGGACTGTATCTTTAGCAACAGCATAATTTTAGTAATGTCATCATCAATTACTTCTCCTGTGCCGCAGGCATGGCTTCTTATCAGGTTATATTGCAATTGTTCTATTTCATCATTTGAGATCTTTACCTTACATAAAGAGCCGAATCCTGTGTTTACACCATAAATAGCCGCATCGCCACTTTCTAATTTTTTATCAAGATAATTTCTGCAAGCTTGTATTTTATTCCTGGATTCCTCACTCAATTCAATTTTCTTATTTGCGTTGATGATGTTTTTTATCGCATCAATACTCAGGTGTTCTGAAGAGATAGTATGCTTGTCCATGATTATCTTTTGATTCCGTAAACGGCAAATTTAATGTTCTTTTCCGCTTAATTTTACAGCCATGGGCAACATCATGCTTTTTGAAAATGTACAGAAAAATTTTGGAGATGTACAGGCTTTACAAGGTGTAAGTTTTTCAATTCCCGAACATACAGTTTTTGGTTTACTGGGCCCTAACGGTGCAGGTAAAACAACACTCATCCGCATCATCACAAAAATTTTTGCTGCTGATGGCGGCAATGTGATCTTTAACGGAAAAAATATTCGCAACTATGAACATGCCGGCATAGGCTATATGCCCGAAGAAAAGGGAATGTATAAAAAAATGATGGTAGGCGAACACCTGATTTATCTGGCAAGATTAAAAGGGCTTTCGAAAAAAACTGCAAAAGAAAAAATCCAATACTGGCTGGAAAAACTGCAGGCTGCAGACTGGTGGAATAAAAAAATTGAAGACCTGAGTAAAGGTATGCAGCAGAAAGTTCAATTTATTTCTACTGTGATTCATGAACCACAGTTACTCATTTTAGATGAACCGTTTTCCGGGCTTGACCCCGTAAATGCAGAAATGATTAAAAATGAAATTTATAACCTGCACCAACAGGGAACAACCGTATTATTTTCAACACACAGGATGGAACAGGTAGAAGAAATTTGCGACAGCATTGTTTTAATAAACAAGGGAAATGTTGTGATAGATGGAAAAGTGAAAGAGATAAAAAATCGTTTCCGTGAATTCAAGTACAACATTGGTTTTGAACATGAAAGCAACCTTCATTCCAATGAATTATTTACTGTTGAAGATATTTCTGAAAACAATTATACCATCAGGCTGAAAACTGATGTGAAGCGAAACGCTGTATTGCAATATTGCATGAACGCAGGGTATGAGATAACACATTTTGAAGAAATATTTCCTTCGTTGCATGATATTTTTATCAAACTTGTAAACGCAGACGGCCATGCGTAAAACACTGCTCATCATATCAAGAGAATACATCACCCGGGTAAGAAAAAAATCTTTCCTTATTCTCACCCTTCTAGGCCCATTATTTTTTGGTTTTCTTTTTATCATCATGCCGATACTCATGATGCAAACGGGCAAAGGGTCGCAAAAAATCCTGGTGAAGGATGAGAGTGGGTTCATCATGGCGTTGCCTGATTCCTCCGGGATTTATTTCTCTTTCAAACACAAGGAAAAAACAATTGAAGAACTGAAACTCACATTTGCAACACTGGATGAGGGGTATGATGCTTTGGTGTATATTCCGAACATCAAACCCGATGCGCCATTCGGCATAATCTTGTATTCTACCGAGCAGGTGAGCATTACTACAAGAAGTTATATTGAAAACATTCTTGCTGATAAATTTCTTGACATCAACATAACGAACAAGGGGCTGACAAGAAATGAATTAGAGAAATTCCGTCCGATAGTTTCGATTGATGATGAAATAATAGGTGGAGATGGCACTGAAAAAAGTGATGCAGCTGTAGCAACCGGCATCGGCTATGTGAGTGGATTTTTAATCTACATTGTGCTGCTCATATACGGCAGCCTGGTGATGCGGGGAGTGATGGAAGAAAAACAAAACCGAATCGTAGAGGTGATGATCAGCAGTGTGAAACCTTTCCAGCTCATGATGGGAAAGATCATCGGCATAGGGCTGGTGGGGCTAACACAATTTTTTATCTGGGGAATTTTAGTTTTTGTATTGCAAATTCTGTTAGGCGGCATTTTTGCACCACAGATACTGGAAATGCAAGATATGCAGGCAATGCAACAAGGCTCAGATGATCAAATGCAGTTTCTGAATGCGATGGAAAGTTTGCAAAACCAAAACCTCGGTTTTTACCTGTTCATTTTCTGTATCTATTTTCTCGGCGGATATTTGTTGTATTCTGCATTGTTTGCCGCTATCGGGTCATTGGTAAGTGATACAGATTCTGATACACAGATGTATGCCTTTCCCGTTACGCTTCTTATACTTGCTTCCATTTTTATTATGATGGCCGTTATCCAGCAACCACACACCCGGCTTGCCTTCTGGGCAAGCATCATCCCCTTTTCTTCGCCCATTGTTATGCCGGCAATCATGCCTTTCAACCCACCCCTCTGGCAAGTTATATTATCTATTGCCCTGCTCATTCTCGGGTTTGTTTTCACCACCTGGCTTGCAGCAAGAATTTACAGAACAGGCATTTTACTGTATGGGAAGAAGATAAAATTCAGGGAAGTCCTGAGATGGATGTTTTATAAAGGGTGAAAAAATAAAAACCTGTAATTTCGCATTATATACCAGGGAATGAAACAACAATTTTTCGTAATACTTTTCCTTCTTACATCTTCTGCCGCCTTTTCTCAATCCGGCACAATTACCATTACTGATAATGCCGGGGCAAATGATCTTGTTCAAAAGCATATATATTTCAACAAGGAACACAATGAACTGCCCGGATGGAGAATCCAAGTTCTTTCTACGAACAGTTTATTAGATGCGCAAAATGCAAAATCTGCTTTTTTAAATGAATATGATGAGATGAGCGCTGATGTGATATTTGAAGCGCCTAACTACAAACTGCGCATCGGCAATTATCACAACCGCTTTGATGCAAACCGGGACCTGCAACTGGTTATTGTTGATTATCCCCATGCATTTATCTGCAAAGACATGATTAAAATAAATGAAGACTGATCATGTTGCAGGAAAAAATAAAACAACTTTCACAGGAATATTTTGAAGAGATAAGAAGTTGCCGGAGGCATTTGCATGCAAACCCCGAACTCAGTTTCCAGGAATATAAAACCGCTGAATTCGTTTGCAGCAAATTGGATGCATTCGGCATCAACTACAAAAAAGGCGTTGCAAAAACAGGTGTAGTCGGGATCATAGAAGGAAAAAATCCTTCAAAAAAAACTGTAGCCCTGCGGGCTGACATGGATGCTTTACCCATTACTGAAACAAACGACGTTGAGTATAAAAGCAAAAATGCAGGAGTGATGCATGCATGCGGTCATGATGTACATACCAGCAGTTTGCTCGGCGCAGCAAAAATTCTCAACACAATTAAAAATGATTTTGAAGGAACTATCAAACTGATATTCCAGCCATCAGAAGAAAAATCTCCCGG
>JBJXHH010000161.1:0-12630 GCA_046160675.1 Chitinophagales bacterium | reverse complement strand
AGCTTGTTTCGCCATTGTTCAATCTTACATTCAGGAACCCGCCTCCGCCAATATTTCCGGCGTTAGGATACACCACTGCCAACGCAAACTGTACTGCCACTGCTGCATCTACAGCATTGCCGCCTTTTTTCAAAATTTCAATACCCACCTTCGTTGCTTCAGGGTGGGCAGTTACCACCATGGCATGGTCGGCAATAACACCTTCAGTTTTATTTTGTGCAATACAAGATTGCAGGAAAATAAAACCGCAGAAAACCGAGATGATAATATATTTCACATTTGAAAACGTTTTGCTAAGGTGAGTAAAACCCAGTGATATATGTACATTTGTAAGCAAGAATTTTTCCACTAACGCATGGTTGAAGCGGTAAATTATATTGTGCTGGCTATTCCGGTTTTTTTTCTGCTTATTGGGGTGGAAGTGCTGATTGATAAACTGAAAAAAACGGGCTATTACAGGTTGAATGATGCCATCTCCAACCTGAATGCCGGCATTACTGAACAGGTGACCGGTGCATTTTTGAAATTGTTTGTTGTTGGATTGTATGCCTTGTGTTATGATACGCTTAGGTTTGCTACTATACAGGCCAATGTTTTTAGCTGGGTAATTTTGTTTATTGGTGTTGATTTTTTTTATTATTGGTTTCACAGGTATGCACATGAAATTAATTTCCTCTGGGGCGGGCATGTAGTGCATCACCAAAGTGAAGAATATAACCTGAGTGTTGCGCTGCGGCAGGGAGCATTTCAAAAGTTTGGCAGTTTCATTTTTTATCTGCCACTTGCCTTCATAGGGTTTAGCCCTGTCATGTTCATTGTTGTGAGCCAGGTTCAAACCCTGTATCAATTCTGGATTCATACCAAAACAATTAACCTATTTCCAAAACCAATAGAATTTATTTTCAATACACCCTCACATCACCGGGTGCATCACGGCAGGAACCCAAAATATATTGACAGAAATCATGGCGGCACACTCATAATTTGGGACAGGATGTTTGGCACATTTCAAAAAGAGGAAGAAGAAGTTGTGTATGGCATAACAAAGCCCCTCAATACATGGAACCCACTTATAGCACAGATTGATTTTTGGAAAATCTTGTTTTCAGATATTTCAAAAACCCATAGTTTATCTGATAAACTAAAACTCCTTGTTAAACCCCCAGGCTGGTTTCCTGAAGATCTTGGCGGCCCAACACCCGCAATAGAAATTTCTCCAGCTACCGCAAAAAAATTTAACACTTCTATACCCCTTAGATTGAATTATTATGTGTTAATTCAGTTTGCTGCCATCTTAGGGCTTACATCCTATTTTTTGTTTTCCTTTGATGCACTTTCCCTCCCAATAAAAATATTTTCAGCTATACTCATATTATTTTCCATTACCTGCATAGGAGCCTTACTTGAGTTACGGAGATGGGCATACACAGGTGAAATTTTCAGGTATTGCATATCAATTGGCTACATAATTTTGATTACAGGATTTATAGGATCTCAAACTATTCTTTTGTATTCTTTGCTTTTCTTATTTGTAATTGTTTCAGCCTTTTTCTTGATGCGGATGAAGTATGTTTTCATAAATTAAATTGTATGAAAAAATTCTCACAGGTATTTATTTCGGCATATATCATTGCTGCCATTTTTCACCTATTTTCGATTACTGCAGGGTATCAGCTTGCGGAAATGGTTACCAAAGTGTTGCTTATGCCCTTGCTCATGTTATATGTTTTTTCCGAATCATTATCTAAAAAACTACTCTCCCTGGTGTTTTTAGCTTTGTTTTTAAGCTGGTTGGGAGATATATTTTTGTTGAAATCAGAAACTGAAATGTATTTTATATTGGGACTTGGCGCATTTTTATTCGCCCATGTTGCTTATCTTTTTGCCTTCAGAAAACTTGTTTATAAAACAGAAAAAAGGAAGGTAGGAATCCTTTCAGTTCTTCCTTTTTTAATTTATGCAGTGGTATTGATTGCCTTCATTTTTTCTTCGCTCGGAGAAATGCTTGTGCCAGTACTCGCTTATGCAGTTGCTATTACAGCGATGGGTATTGCTTCTGCGATGAGGAAGGGAAGAACAAATACTTACAGCTTTTATCTTGTATTAAGCGGCGCCATAAGTTTTATTCTTTCTGATTCAGGTATTGCCATCAACAGGTTTCACAAGCCGTTTGATGCTGCGCCTGTTTTTATAATGCTTACTTATATCATCGCACAATATAACATTGCCACAGGATGTGTTGTACATCTGCGGCAATGAAAAAGTAACCAATGATGCTATGAAAACAGTTTTAAGGACGAAGGTATAATTCTGTATCGCCTACTTCTATGTAAGAAATATGATTATTCTGATCAAAGTACAGGGAAAGGGAGTTAATTTTTTCCCCATTAATCTTCATTGCTTCGCAACTCACTTCAATTTTCCCCCTAACTAAACATTTTTCGGATGTATTGAAATACTGATCCACTCCGTTTACATTCAGGTTATATGTTTTCCCTGCATAAGTATATTGAACAGATTTTGTGCTAAAGGATAAAGCTATCTTATTATTGGCATCAATCTTCACAGCTTCATATCCCTTACTTACATTTTTTACAGCCAGGTAAGGATGAATTACTTTTCCTGTAAGTTGAAAATAATTCGTTGCAGTTATATCATGTACATTTGTAAAACTGCTAACTTCCGATACTTCGGATTTATAAGATACCGATTCTGTGTTCATAGCCAGTAGTTCACCTGGTGTTTGAGCAGCAAGAGAAGTTGTAATAAGGACAAAAACTGCTATAAGGATATTTTGTGTTTGTAAAATTTTTGCCATAGGTGCTATTTTTTAGCAAGGTTACTATACTCCGGAGTAATACTCCAAAGCAGCGACAGGACTTATGTGACTTTAAATAGTTGGTCGATTTCATTTGCTCTCCCAAAACAAACGCCAGAAGTGCAATTAAGGGGGAAACCTGGCTATTTTTTTTTGTTTTTGCCGTGACAATTTTAAACCCAAACAACATGGCGGTAGAATTAAAGCAACATAGATTCTGTTACATGAAAAATATTTTAAACAACAGGTGTTTCGGCTCGAAACCACTGCCATTGCTATGTTTCCAAATAAAACCAAAGAAGAAACTATGCTTTCTGTGATGGCGATTCATGTGTTTACTGAATGCCATGTTTCCGGTTACGAAGAACGTTTTCTAAGTTCCATTCTATCTTCTCCTCAAATGCAGAAGCTCTTTTTGTGCAATCCATTTTCAAACATATTTTACACATAAGTGGAGGCACACAGGAATCTATATGTACAAACCATTCACTACCGGTCTCATGATTTTGATGTATGAGTGTTTCCATTTTCTCTAACTCATCATGTCCTTCTTTAACTGAGAAATAATAAGGTATCGTCAAGTGGCAATCAAAATGCAATATTGATCCGTATTTAATAATGCGCAGGTTATGAATATCAATCCAGTTGGAAACACGGTTTTTGTTTAATGTATAAATAATGGAATTCAATAGTTCAGTATCAGCTTCATCCATGATTCCTGCTATTGATCTTCGTAAAATTTTAACCCCTTGATAACAGATATAAAGTCCGAATAGAATTGCTACTAGGCTATCAATCCATTCATATTTAAAAAAATAAAGTAAAGAGAGCCCGATAAGTAAACCTAAGGTTGTCCATCCATCGCTTTGCAGGTGTTTTCCGCCGGCTATTAATGTGAGGGAACTGCTTTTTACTCCCCTCCTTTCCATCAACCATCCCATAAAAAAATTTATTCCGCCTGCAATAGATATTAAAATAATCCCATATCCCATCTGTTGGATACTGTGTGGGAAAAACAAATTGAAAACAGACTTACCTACGATAATAACACCTGCAATACAGATCATACTCCCTTCAATGCTTGCTGAAATAAATTCTATCTTTCCATGCCCATAGGGGTGGTTAATATCCCTAGGTTTTGCAGCAAGTACCAGGCTATAAAGCCCGAAAGCAGAAGCAACAACATTTACAATAGATTCCAGCGCATCAGTAAGGATGGCATTTGAATGAGTGATAAGATAGGCAGCAAATTTTACCAACAACAAAAGCAATGCAATTCCAACAACTAGTTTTTGAAGTTTGATATTTGAACTCATTAGTGTGCTTCTAACCAGTTTACCCCTGTTCCAACTTCAGCTTCAATAGGAACATTCAACTTAATGGCATGTACCATGTTATTTACTACCAGCTCTTTCAATACATCAATTTCTTTTTCATGCGCATCGAACACAAGTTCATCATGCACCTGTAAAAGCATCCTGCTTTGCAGTTTTTCTTTTTGAATAGCCTTGTGAATGTTAATCATGGCTACTTTTATCATATCTGCTGCACTGCCCTGTATTGGTGAGTTCACGGCAACTCTTTCTGCAGCCGACCTGACAGTATTGTTTTGTGAGTTGAGGTCTTTGATGTAACGTTTTCTTCCTAACACAGTTTTTGTGTATCCATTTTTTCTGGCAAACTCAATATTACTTTCCATCAGTCTTTTTACTCCCGGAAACTGCGCATTATAGTTATCTATAATTTCTTTTGCTTCACTTCTTGAGATGCCGAGGTTTTGTGAAAGCCCGAATGCTGTTTGTCCATAAGCTATTCCAAAGTTTACCGCCTTAGCCCGGCTACGCATATCTCTCGTTACTTCATGAATAGGGACATTAAACACCTTTGCCGCAGTGGCACTATGAATGTCCATGCCTTTTTTAAATGCGTCAATCATGCCTTTGTCGTCACTCAATGCGGCAATTATGCGCAACTCTATTTGTGAATAATCTGCGCTTAAGATTTTAAAATTTTTATTTCTTGCAATAAAAGCCTTACGAACCTGTTGTCCTCGTTCGGTTCTTATTGGGATGTTCTGCAGGTTGGGGTTATTGCTTGATAACCTGCCGCTGGAAGCAACTGCCTGCGCAAAGTTTGTGTGCAGGTGTTTTGTTTTAGGATTGATAAGTTGGGGCAGGGTGTCAACATATGTTGACTTGAGTTTTTGTAACTCACGGTAGTTCAGCAGCAAGTCAGCTATAGGATGGTTATGCGCAAGTTTCTGCAGAATGTCTTCACCCGTGCTGAGTTGACCCGTTTTTGTTTTCTGCCCCTCATAAGGGATTTGAAGTTTTACAAACAACACATCTCCTAACTGTTTGGGTGAATCAATATTGAAACGAACACCGGCAATATCATAAATTTTATTTGCAGTTTCTTCTATGTCTTTTGCAAGCAAGCTCGAATATTCTGTAAGAAAAGGAACATCAAGATTAATTCCTTCATACTCCATGTGAGCCAACACTTCTATCAAAGGAATCTCCACTTCTTCATACAATTTTTTCAATTCTTCCTCTTTCAGCCTGGGTTGAAAAATATGATGTAGTTGTAAAGTGATGTCTGCATCCTCTGCAGAATACTCTTTCACTTTTTCAATATCAGCATCCCGCATGCTCAGTTGATTTTTTCCCTTCTTACCAATCAGAGTTTCAATACTCACCGGCGTATAACCCAGGTAGGTTTCAGCCAGATAATCCATGCCATGGCGCAACTCAGGTTCAAGTAAATAGTGAGCTATCATACTGTCTTGAAAGGGACCTTGCACATTGATTCCATACCATTTCAAAGCCAGGTAATCATACTTCAAGTTTTGAGCGACCTTGGTTATTTTGGTTTCTTCTAGAATCTCTTTAAACTCATGAATTATTTTTTTTGCTTCTTTTTGATCTGCAGGAATAGGTACATAATAACCCTCCTGTTTGTTCCAGCTGAATGCTAATCCTACTATTTCAACATCATTTGCATCTATGCCGGTAGTTTCCGTATCAAAGCAGAAAATTTTTTGTTTAGCAATATCTGCTATGAGTTTTCCTCTTTTTTCCGGCGTATCAATTAAAGAATACTTGTGTTCTGTGTTATTGATATTTTTTCCGCCGACTATTTCTTCATGTATTTCTTGTGTAGGTTTCTTTCCTGCGGAAGATTCAACAGCGTTGCCAAACAGATCCAACTGATCTGATTTTTTTTCAACATTTACAGTATACGCATCACCCAAAATTCTTTTTCCCAATTGTCTGAATTCAAGTTCCTGGAAAATGGCTGCCAGTTTTTCTTTGTCAGGCTCTTCTATCACTAATTTGTCCTCTTCAAATTCTACAGGAACATGTATGTCAATAGTCGCAAGATGTTTACTCATGAGTGCCTGATCTTTATTGTTCACAACATTTTCCTGGAGTTTCCCTTTTAATTTATCTGTATTCTTATATAATTCTTCCACACTGCCGAATTCCTGTATCAATTTCTTGGCAGTTTTTTCACCCACCCCAGGAACACCGGGAATATTATCTACAGCATCCCCCATCAAACCAAGAATGTCAATTACCTGCAGTGGGTTTTCGATTTCCCATTTTTTCAAAATGTCATCCACACTCAGGGTATCAAAACCTTTCCCTGTGTAACTCGGGCGATACATATAAATACCTTCTTCCATCAGTTGCCCGTAGTCTTTATCCATCGTAACCATATACACTTCATAACCTGCAGCTTTTGCTTTTTTCGCTAAGGTCCCTATTATGTCATCCGCTTCATATCCTGCTTTTTCAATCAGGGGAATGTTAAATGCTTTTACGATTTCTTTGATATAAGGCACAGCGAACAAAATATCTTCCGGTGCTTCTTGCCTGTTAGCTTTGTATTCAGCGTACACTTCTTCCCGTTGGGTAGCTTCAGGTGAATCAAAACATACTGCAATATGTGTTGAGTTTGTATTTTTTAAAAGATCATATAAGGTGTTTAAAAACCCTTGGATGGCAGATGTGTTTTGCCCTTTGGAATTAATGAGCGGGTTCTTTGCAAATGCAAAATATGCACGGAAGATCAGAGCAAATGCATCTAGGAGGTAAAGTTTATTATCGTTGTTCGTTGACATAAAAATCAGGTTTGTTTAATCGCACTAAAATAAATTACTGGACGTTTTGCAATTCTTCCCAATACTCAGCAGCCCTTCTTGTATGTGGGATAACTATTGTTCCTCCCACGATATTGGCAACCGCAAATATCTCATACATTTCATCAGTGGTTACTCCCATTTCATGGCATTTGCTGAGGTGATATTTTATGCAATCATCACATCGTAACACCATGCTGGATACCAGCCCTAACATTTCTTTTGTTTTTGAAGGCAAAGCGCCTTCCATATAAGTATTTGTATCAAGGTTATAAAGCCTGTTTATTACTTTGTTCTGTTTAGAGAGTATTACCTCGTTCATTTTTGTACGGTAGGTATTGAATTCATGAATCAGTTGCGACATATTTGAAAAATTTGTTCAAAGTTACTTGTTCGTAGTACAAGGTTCAAAGTTGTAACAGGCAGTAAAATATTTCCATCTCCTCCTCGTCAATAATCGTATTTTAAAACAAGTATCTTTACAAAAAACTGAAAATCATGGCAGATACAACTCCAACCAATCCAATCAACCGCAGGGGCTTGCCTTCATGGGCTATTATCCTGGGTATTTTACTTTTACTCATACTCATGATAGGCGGATGCGCCGTAAATGTGCAACGCAGCATGGTTACTTATGATGAGAACACAAATAAGAAATGGGCTGATGTACAAAGCTCTTATCAGCGTAGAGCTGATCTGATCCCGAACCTGGTGGAAACGGTGAAAGGAGCAGCAGATTTTGAACAGGAAACACTCATAGGTGTAGTGGAAGCCAGGGCAAAAGCTACACAAATAACAATCGACCCAAGTACAGCCACACCAGAACAATTCGCTGCTTTCCAGCAGGCGCAGGATGGTTTAAGTTCAGCACTAAGCCGCTTATTAGTTACAGTTGAACAATACCCGCAATTAACGGCAACGCAAAATTTCAGGGATCTACAGGCGCAACTGGAGGGAACCGAAAACAGGATCAATGTTTCTAGAAACGAGTTTAACGAAGCAACACAGCAATACAATACTTATATCAGGAAATTTCCGAATAATTTCTTCGCCGGTATGTTCGGTTTTTCAAAACGAAGCATGTTCCAGGCATCGCCCGGCAGCGAAGAATCTCCCAAGGTGGATTTTAATACTGAAGAAGAAAAGAAATAAATCGTCAATTAAAAAAAACAAAAAAAATCCGTGCCGTCTGCCCGCAACTTTTTTACTGATGCACAAAAACAGGAAATTGTAAAAGCAATTCAACAGGCTGAAAATGTTACTTCAGGCGAAATTAAAGTGCATGTTGAAGAAAGTTGCGGGCCTGATGTGCTGCAGAGGGCTGCCGTTGTTTTTCAAAAACTCGAATTAAAAACAACAACTCTCAAAAATGGTGTTCTCATTTATCTTGCTGTAAAAGACAGGCAGTTTGCCATTCTTGCTGACGAAGGCATCAACAAGAAAGTGTCTGAAAATTTTTGGGAAGAGATAAAAGACGGTATGCAGCAGGAATTCAGCAAAGGCAGGTTTTTAGAGGGTTTATTGCAAGGCATTAGGCAAAGCGGTGAACAACTGAACATACATTTTCCGATCACCCCGGGCGACAGAAACGAACTGACAGATGAAATTTCTTTTGAAGAATAAAATACTTGCGGTTCTTGTTTGCATCTGTTTTCAGCAAATAAATTTTGCGCAGGTTGCAGAAAAATACCTGCCGCAAAAACCCTCTCCACAAAGATTAGTAAATGACTTTGCTGATGTGCTAAACGATGAGCAGGAAACTGTGCTTGAAAACAAACTGGTAGCTTTTGATGACTCCACTTCTACACAAATAGCAATCGTAACTGTTGAGGATACGAAAGGTTTTGAAATTTCTGACTATGCATTTTCTTTAGGCGACAACTGGGGAATAGGGAGAAAAGATCAGGATAATGGTGTGTTGCTTCTTGTTGCTGTAAACGACAGGAATATTTTTATTGCAACCGGAAAGGGAGTGGAAGAATTTATCCCTGACGCAAGGGCTAACCGGTTGATTGATGAAGTGATAGTTCCGCATTTTAAAAACGGGAATTATTTTGAAGGGCTTGATGCAGGAACTGATAAACTGATGCTTTATACACAGGGACAATTTGACGCAGCTTCTGATAAACCAGAAGGTTTCAGCCTCGGCGGATTACTGCTTTTGATCATCATTATCATAATTGTTCTGTACATACTCGGCAAAATAAACCGCAATGGAGGCGTTACTTACAGTCGCCGCGGGCCTACTTACTGGGGTGGTGGATTTGGGGGATTTGGTGGCGGAAAAGGATTTGGTGGTGGCGGTTTCGGCGGATTTGGCGGTGGCGGCTTTGGCGGCGGCGGCGCAGGAGGAAGGTGGTGATGTGGTATTTCTATAACAAGTATCTTTCCCCAAGAACCCCTACCTTTACTGCTCAATAACTTTTAATGGATCATAATTATAACTCACAGCGCCCCAGGCTCATTTTGCGGGAGTACGGCAGAAATATCCAGGTAATGATTGATATTGCCATTGAAATTAAAGACCCTGAAGAACGTCAGAAAATAGTACAAGATATTATTGACCTTATGGGTTCCATCAACCCAAGCCTCCGTAATGTAGAAGACTTCCGGCATAAACTCTGGGATCATCTTTTTATGATGAGTGATTTTAAACTGGAAGCAGATTCCCCATACCCAATTCCTGAACGGGAAACTTTAGTAAGGAAAAACGTAAAAGTTAAATACCCCAAGAGCAACATACAGTTCAGGCATTATGGCAAGTTTGTAGAAGCGCTTATCAAAAAAGCAAAAAATATTGATGACCCTGAGAAGAAGCAGGCATTTACTGATATCATTGGAAATTACATGAAGTTAGTGTATCAAAACTGGAACCGTGAAAGTGTAACAGATGATACCATTAAAAACGATATTCGTTTTCTTTCAGGCGGTGAATTAAGTCTGGATGAAGAAAGCAACCTCGATTCGCTTTCTAATTCTAACCGTCGCCCGTTGGGAGGAAATCAAAACAGGAACCAGCAACATAAAAACAAAAATTTCAAACAAAACCAGAACCGTTTCAAGCAGAACAATCGCAATTTTAAAAAGAGAGGTTAATGGATGCATTTGAAATTATTGGGGGCCAAAAACTGAACGGGGAAATTGTGCCACAGGGGGCCAAAAATGAGGCACTGCAAATACTTTCAGCCGTTTTACTCACACCACAAAAAGTTACCCTTTCAAACATTCCCGACATAAAGGATGTAAATCTCCTCATTGAATTACTTGGGGATATAGGTGTAAAAATTGAGAAAAAAGAAGCTCATACTTATACCTTCCAAGCTGATGACATTGACATCACTTTTTTAAAATCGCCTGAGTTCAAAAATAAAAGTAAACGCCTTCGGGGAAGTGTGATGATAATGGGGCCGCTGCTTGCCAGGTTTCAATTTGCAAGTATGCCAAAGCCAGGAGGTGATAAGATCGGGCGCAGAAGGTTAGATACACATATTATAGGTTTTCAAAAACTCGGCGCTTCCTTTAATTATGATACAGATGATGCTTTTTATACCCTTGAAGCAAAACGGCTGAAAGGTTGTTATATGCTTCTTGATGAAGCATCAGTTACTGGTACTGCTAACATCATCATGGCGGCTGTACTTGCTGAAGGAACAACCACTATATACAATGCTGCATGCGAACCATACCTCCAGCAACTTTGCAGTATGCTTGTACGCATGGGGGCAAAGATTGAAGGAATAGGTTCTAATCTTTTGCATTTACATGGCGTTGAAAAACTTGCAGGAACTGAACACCGAATGTTGCCAGACATGATAGAAGTGGGAAGTTTTATAGGGCTTGCGGCAATGACACAATCTGCCCTCACTATCAAAAATGTTGCATATGAAAAACTCGGTATTATTCCGGAAGTTTTCAGGAAGCTTGGAATTGTATTAGAACTCAAAGGCGACGACCTGTATGTTCCAGCACAAGATGTGTATGAAATAACCTCATACATTGACGGTTCAATTTTAACAATTTCAGATGCCCCTTGGCCCGGCTTCACCCCTGATCTTTTGAGCATTATCCTTGTTGTTGCTACACAGGCAAAAGGCAGCGTTCTGGTGCACCAGAAAATGTTCGAAAGCCGATTGTTTTTTGTTGACAAACTTATTGATATGGGTGCACAGATCATCCTTTGCGACCCTCACCGGGCAACAGTAATTGGTATTGAAAGGCAGTTTAAACTCAGGGGTATTGAAATGAGTTCACCGGACATCAGGGCAGGTGTGGCCTTACTCATTGCCGCTTTATCCGCCCAGGGAAAAAGCATAATCCGCAATGTTGAACAAATTGACAGGGGTTACCAGTTTATTGACAAACGTCTGCAAGATCTGGGCGCTCACATAACCCGCATCTGACTTTCCTTTTGCAACTTTTATGTGCTCACATTCATCATGTTAATAAGACAACGATGCAAGTTGTCTGTAAACCTTTATTTTGAGTTCACTTTCAAAGTATCTGAAAATGATAAAACACAAACTCCTCAAAAACATACCTTTGAAAACAAGTGCTGTTTTATGCACTTTTGTTTTCCTTTTTTCAGGATGTATCACTTCGAAGCCAACCCAATTATCTGAGAATAAAAAGAAAGCTCCTGAGATAGTTTCAAAAGGTATGCAAGGAGAGACGGTGCGGCTTTCAGACAACAAAGGGCAACTTGTGTTAGTAGAATTCTGGTCATCCTCATCAACTGACGCAAGGAAAAATCATAAAGAAATTCAACGTTTGCGAAACATTTTTAAGGATACACAATTTAAAAATGGCGATGGATTTACTGTGTTCAGTGTTTCCCTGGATACCGACAAAGAAAAATGGCTAAAAGCAATTCAGGAAGATAAAATCACCTGGACAAGCCAGGCAAACGACCTAAAAGGCTGGTTTTCTGATGCTGCAATAAGCTATGATGTACATACTCTTCCAAAATACTTTCTTGTGGACGGAGATGGCAATATAGCAAACAGGTATGTGATAGCGAATGACCTTGAAGCCTTGCTACGTAAGGAATTAAAATAATCGGTGACAATTTGGCAACCATGATGCGGTGGCAGTATTTTTGACTTCCACCGCATCATTTTTTTATATAAAACCAACGTTTTAAAAAGGTAGAGTATGTCAAAAAAACAGGAAAAAGGTACAGACATGAATGAACAAGAAATGCAGGCTGAGCTTGATGAACAAGCCGTTTCGGGGGCTAATTTGCCAATTGAGGAACAAACCGTAGACGAAACATCTTCTTTTGTAAAAGAATTGGAAGAACAAAAAGAAAAATACATCCGCCTACTGGCTGAATTTGAAAACTACAAACGCAGAACTTCAAAAGAACGCATTGAGTTTATAAAAGCTGCCGGCCAGGATGTGATAAAAGAATTGCTTCCTGCATTGGATGATATTGACAGGGCGAAATCAGTAATTGAGGAGGCAAAAGATATTCAGGCCGTAAAAGAAGGTATACAACTCATAAACGAAAAAATATACCAGATACTCACTGCAAAAGGCCTTAAGGAGATAGATTGTATTGAAAAAGATTTTGATGTTGAAAGCATGGAATCAATTACGGAAGTTCCTGCACCCACAGAGAAATTAAAAGGAAAAGTGGTTGATGTGGTAGAGAAGGGATATACACTTA
>JBJXHH010000160.1:0-5721 GCA_046160675.1 Chitinophagales bacterium | reverse complement strand
ATGGTTTTTGTTGTTTCCATCCATTGGTCAAAAAACCAGGTTAGGTCAACATGAGTGTATTCGGTAATTGCATCTCTGAAATCTTCAAAGTATGGGTGACAGAGTTTCCATTTTTCAAAGTAGTGTTTCATCGCTGCCAGGAAGAGATCGTCGCCAAGTACGTATTGCAGGTTATATAACATCACTGCTGTTTTATAATACACATGTCTGTAACCTCCACCATGTCCGAGTGCAGAATTGAAATCATCACTATGTGTATTCAAAGGAGGGTCAGAATGATTCATTGCATCAGCAAGATATCCATAGTAAGCTTCTGTGTATCTCATGTTTTCGGGCTCCCTATACTTTGCTACATACTTTTTCACTTCAGGATAAACAATCCTGTTTTCGCCATCTATTTTTGTATAGGTATAAGCAGTCAGGAATTGAGCGAAACCTTCATCTAAAGCCGCCCTATATGTTTCGTTACTTCCTACCATTCCAAAAAACCACATATGACTTACTTCATGCACTAAAAGGTCACGGTAGTAAGGATCAAAGCCACCGTCAAGAGTTAACATCGGGTATTCCATACCATCTCTAGCATCTGCAACAATAATTTTTTCCCACAGGTAATTTCCGAAATGCTTGCTGTTGGTTTCAATTATTTTTTTTGTATAGTCTGCTGCATTCTGCCATCCTGCTGCATGCGGTTCTTGTACCAGGGCGACACAATTTATCAACTTCCCATTCACCTGTGCCATAGCTTCGCCAATTCTATAAGTTGGGTCAGCGGTAAATGCAAAATCATGCACATTCATGGCAAAATATTTCCATGTTTTTTTTTCACCTGGTATTTTTTCCAAAATTGTAGATGGAGCAGAATTCCACTCTTTGTTTGCAAAGTTTTTAATATCGAGCTTCGCCCTTAATGCCGGAGGCATAACGGTTTCAGGGTTTGTGAGTGTGCCAGTAGCGTCGAGAATATAGTGTGAAGGGAAAGTTAAACTCACAGCATAACTACCAAAATTTCCATAAAACTCTTTGCCAAGATGTTGCTGCGTTTCCCATCCAAACTTCCTGTCGTACACACATATTCTCGGATACCAATGAACACCATCATAGTGCTTGTTTCCGAACGCATCAAATAATTTCATTCTTCTTCGTGCGCCGCCATTGTCAAAATAGGTTTTGAACGGAATTACAAACGTCATAGAGCCATTCGGGCGAATTCCTTCCTCAAGATTTACACGGAGAATTGTATTATCCTGAATAAGTTCCGTTGTTTTCATCACCCGAAAACCATTAACATTCGTGACGGTAATGCTTTCTACTTCGGTTCCCAGTTTTTGTTTTTCATAATCGCCGTAGTTGATCTTATTTTTATTTGCCCGGTTCACTTCATCAGCATAAGATCCGGGTTGAAAAGCCTCCTGGTAGAGGTGGAAATAAATAAAAGGCAATGAATCCGGTGAATTATTATAGTATGTAAGTGTGACTGTTCCCGAAATAATATCTGTGCTGTCATCAACTTCAGCGTTGATTGTGTAGTGAACATCTTGTTGCCAATAGCCTTCAAATGGTTTCCTGTTTTTCCAGTAATAAATATTTTCTGCACTTCGGTAAGAATAACTTGGTATGTATACTTTGTCCACAACTGTCAACCCGTTTTGAGAAAAAGAAAGGTTGGGAAGAAAAATATATAGAATACCTGCTAAAATTTTAATATGCTTCATGATCACTCTGATTGCTTGTGAATTTATATTTTTGAACGACTAAAATCGCATTAAAAATAAACACTTGGAGCAAAATCATTTATATTATGCACTTGCTTTATCCTTAGTTCCGGGTATCGGGCCCGTGAATGCTAAGAACCTGATCAGTTATTGTGGTAGCCCGGAGAAAGTTTTTAAAACTCCTCAAAAAAAACTTTTACACATACCCGGCATTGGTAACGCTACTGCTGCGGCTATTGCAAATCATGATATTTTCTGGCGGGTAGATGAAGAGATACAATTCATTGAGAAGAAAAAAATCAAATGTCTCACTTTTTGGGATTCAACCTACCCGCAACGATTAAAAAATTGCCAGGATGCGCCGTTGGTTTTATTTTATTCAGGTAATGCAGAACTCAATACTGAACACTGCGTAGGGATTGTTGGAACAAGAAATGCAACAGACTATGGAAAAAAGATTTGTGAAGAACTTATTGAAGACTTGCAGCAATATAATATCTTAATGATCAGCGGGCTGGCATACGGAATTGATATTGCTGCGCATAAAGCCTGTGTGAAAAAAAATGTACCAACTGTGGGTGTTGTAGCGCATGGGCTTGATAGAATTTACCCGGCAGTACATAAAGAAACTGCTAAAAAAATGATGGAGAACGGCGGGATACTTACTGAGTTCATGAGTAATGCTTTGCCCGACAAACAGAATTTCCCAAAACGAAACCGCATAGTGGCGGGAATGGTAGATGCATTGGTAGTTGTAGAAACTGCTGAAGATGGCGGCGCTACTATCACAGCAGCAATTGCAAATACTTATAACCGGGATGTATTTGCCTTTCCGGGAGATGTAAAAAGTAAGTATAGCAAAGGATGTCATTTTCTTATTAAGTCAGAAAAAGCAAGATTGATAGATAGTGCAGATGATCTTGCAGGCTTTATGGAATGGAAAATAAAAGAAGTAAAACCGAAACAACAACGGGAATTGTTCATTGATTTTTCTAAAGAAGAAAAAATGATTTACGATGCATTGAAAGAGACAGGCGAACTTGCCATTGATGAACTTTCTTCAAAAGTCTCTTTAACACCCAGTATTTTAGCAGGAAATTTATTGAACCTTGAGTTTCAGAATGTCATACAGGCTTTACCGGGTAAAAGGTACAGGTTGAAATAAAACAGCATGGAAAAAATTTTAGTTACAATTACGAAATGGATAAGCTTTGCAAGTTTTTTTCTTCTTGTGTTCGCTTTTTCCATTGACCTGGGATATCCTGCTTATATCCTCTTTGGGTTTTTGATCCTGTACTATGCTACTTTATTACTTTTTGTTATAAAATATCAAAGCAGCGAAAAGAAAAAAAAATATCTTCCTGTAGTATTCTTTACTGTCGCAGTATTGCCTATCCTGCTTCTACTAATCATGATTCCCTTGTTCTGAATAAAACTTCAGAATCTTTCCACCTTGCTGAAATGAAAATCGCCTTCAATGATTGCATTTTCATCGCTGTCGCTGCCATGTACAGCATTTTCACCAAGGCTTGTTGCATACATTTTCCTGATAGTTCCCTCTGCTGCGTTAGCAGGATTGGTAGCGCCAATTAAGGTCCTGAAATCTTCTACTGCATTTTCTTTTTCGAGGATTGCAGCAACAATAGGCCCGCTGCTCATGAATGCAACAAGTTCACCGTAGAACGGACGTTCTTTATGCACAGCATAAAATTCACCAGCCTTTTCTTTTGAGAGTTTTGTGTATTTCATGGCAACAATTCTAAATCCTGCTTCATTGATCATTTTTAATATTCCACCGATATGATTGTTGCGCACTGCATCGGGTTTTATCATGGTTAATGTTATGTTTCCTGCCATTTTTTCAAAATTTTTCGCAAAGATAACTCTTCAACCCCCGCAGAAAGAATAACATTTAAATTTTTGCCGAAAATTCAAGACCTTCGCAGCAAATTTTGCTACAGCAGGGTTACTGATTAATGGCTGAACTCAAAGAATTATTCCAGGATTTACAAACTCCGAAACGCATTGTGTTGGTTGCGCATAGCCGCCCTGACGGTGATGCCATTGGCAGCTGCCTTGCGCTTAAATACTATTTTGAGAAAAAGAATCATACTGTAGATGTGATTGCCCCCGATGAATACCCTGACTTTTTAAACTGGATGAAAGACAGTGATAAGATCTACATTTATCTGAAAAAAACAAAAACATGTTTTGCAATCCTTACAAAGGCAGATTATATTTTTTGCTGCGACTTTAATGCAATAAAAAGAATTGAAAAACTGGGTGAGGATATTCTGAAAATGCACAAAGCGAAACTGGTTATGATAGATCATCACCGGGAGCCTGAACATTTTGCCCTGTATGAACTCTGGGATCACCATGCTAGTTCTACTTGTGAATTAGTATATAAATTTATTCTTGCTGCCGGTGATGAACAGTTGATTGACAAAGACATTGCCTCTAATATTTATGCGGGGATGGCAATGGACACTGGGGTTTTTCAATACTCAAACACAACAGCGGAAGTACATGAGATCGCCGGAAAGCTAATGGCTTTCAACATCAACATTGAACAAATTCATAATGATGTATACAACCAGTACGGCGAAAACCGTCTCCGCTTTATCGGCTATTTATTGAGCGAAAAACTGGAAGTTCTTGCAGAGCAACATGCTGCCATTATGAGCATCACTATGCAAGATGCTGAAAAATACAAACTCAGTGTCGGCGATAAAGAAGGCATTGTGAACCTTCCTCTTTCAATGAAGGATGTGAGCATGGCAGTATTGTTTACAGAAGACAGAGATAAAATAAAAATCTCTTTTCGCAGTAAGGGCGATGTAAGGGTAGATTTGTTTGCTAAGCAATATTTTAACGGCGGCGGGCATAAAAATGCAGCAGGCGGCTCCACAAAAATTTCATTGGACGATACAATAATTTATTTCAAAAACGTTTTAACTGAATTCATAAAAAACAACACAAACAATTAGAAAAGTATGAAAACAAATGCGATCGTTTTAATCCTCGGAATTTTTATTCTTACTACTTCGTTTACTAAAGCCGGCGCTGAAAAGAAGAAACTCCCTCCGGGACTGTATGCTGAAATACAATCCAATAAGGGAAATATTTTATGCTTCCTTGAGTTTCAAAAGGCGCCGATGACAGTGGCGAATTTTGTTGGTCTTGCGGAAGGAACAATTCATAATGCTGCAAGACCTGACGGCACTTTATACTATGATGGATTAAAATTCCACAGGGTGGTGAAAGATTTTGTGATCCAGGGCGGAGACCCTGAAGGAACAGGTGCAGGCGGGCCGGGGTATAAATTTAATAACGAAATTCACTCTGATCTGAAGCATGACAAAGCAGGAACTTTAGCCATGGCGAATGCCGGCCCGAATACCAACGGGAGCCAGTTTTATATCACTCACAAAGCAACGCCCCAACTGGATGGAAATTACAGCGTTTTCGGATATGTGGTAAAAGGGCAGGATGTAGTGGATGCCATTGTGAAGGGTGATACTATCAATCATATTGAGATCATAAGAGTAGGCAAGGCCGCAAAAAAGTTTAAAGCCGAAAAAGTGTTTGCTGAGTACGAAGCAAAGGGCGATGTGAAGAGAAATAAATAAAATAGTTTATTAAAGCGGCTCAAGATAAAATACTTCAACATCATCTGTATTGAGTGTTTGCAGGGTAAGCCTTGCACCATTCAACTCAAGAATATCATAAAATCTTTCCTGGCTGCCATCTTCAAGTTTCAGTTCATTTACATTGTTTAGGAAGAACCAAGTGCCCGTTATATCCTGCAATGTGCCTAAACCATCGGCATAACTTTCATTAAAAACACCATCAGATGAGAAGTTGATTATATAGTCGTTATGTGTTGCCTTAAACTGCTCAGTAACATTATTATCATTCAATTCTTTTCTTACCAGTTCCCAGCCACGGGAAATATCTTCAGTGCGTCGATTAATTTTTTCCTGCAGGCAGGAGGGGAGCAGCA
>JBJXHH010000159.1:0-10862 GCA_046160675.1 Chitinophagales bacterium | reverse complement strand
CTCAATATCATCTAAATTGATCTTTGCTTTCTCAATCATGAAAACCCCTCTCCTGTCAAAATTGAAAATCACTGAATTATTGTTTCCCAATTCTCCGTCTCCCCTGCTGAAGATAAGCCGCATATTTGCAACTGTTCTAGTTGTATTATCAGTTGTACATTCTATAAGCATGGCAACGCCAAAAGGCCCGTAGCCTTCATACAATACTTCATCATATGTGCCTGAATCTTTTTCGCTAGCCCGCTTTACCGCCGCATCAATCCTGTCTTTCGGCATTTGAACGCCCTTCGCATTTTGAATGGCAAGGCGCAGTTTTGCATTGGTTTCCGGGTCGGGACCGCCAGCCTTTATTGCCAGGGCAATCTCACGGCCTGCTTTTGTAAAATTCTTGGACATTGCGTCCCAGCGCTTAAATTTTTTTTCTTTGCGATATTCAAATGCTCGTCCCATGATCTTGTGATTGTTTATCCGCTTTGCGGGAAGGCAAAATTAATTTACTACAGGCAAGCTTCAAAGAAGGATGTATTTACTGCTGCATCAATTTATAAATTGTTTGTTCGCCATTCACAAGCAAACGCAAGAAGTACATACCACTACCAAACTGCCTGTTGTCTATTGTAAACACATAACTTCCAGCAGAAAGAGTGTTTTCTTCAATAGGGAAAACAAGCTGCCCATTGAGGGAAAAAATATCCAATTGAACCGCAGCCTCCTCCATCAACTGCAATTGTACTATTGAATTTTGAGTAATCGGATTTCCAAGTACCGAGAATAAGAACTGAAAGGTTGTATCAGTAGGTGGTGGGGTTTTTTCATTGTTTTCTCCGGGCGATGGTTCCGTGAGCAGAACAAAGTTTCCTGAGCCGTTGGGGATACGGCCGAAAGAAATATCTGCTGTTTGCATACCGAAAGAAATGGTATCAATTGCAGAAAAGTAATCGCTTACTCCTGCAAATAAACCCAGTTGTTCGCCGCTGCCACTAAGTTTAAAATCACAATGCTCCTCGCCTTCTTCTGTTTCATTATCCGCCCATAGTAGGATGTAATCATCCGCCAATAAAGTGACTTCCGGAAGTTTCCATTTTGCAGGATTTGTAAAATCATCACTCAGGTAATAGTCGCCAAGATAAATTGCAGAACTTCCGGGGTTATAAATTTCAACATAATCATCATTGTCGCCTGCATTATCAATAACTGTTGAATCGTTAATTGCCATCAGTTCATTAATTACCAGCGTTGGTGGGTTAAATCCAATTTTCAGTTGATATTGTCCGCAGGAAGGATAAACGGAAACATTGCCGGTGTTATCTGTAATTTCAAAGTTGTACAGAATAAATTCAATTGCCCCGGGGGTTTCCAACCGGACGCCGAAGATATTGTCATTTGCTGCAGCGTCGTTATGCAACCCATCATCATACATTTCCAGAGATCCAACAGCATCGCCGTCTATATTGTAAATTAGTTCGGCGCTGATCACATCTTCATCATCTAAACAATACAACGTCAGGTCAATGTTCTCATCAAATGCCGGCAGAAGCGGGGCATGTGTTATCTCACTGGCCACTGGAAAAATATCATTCAACTCAATTTGTAAAGTTGTTTCTGCATTTCTTTTTTCAATAAAATTTTTAATGCCGTAGGGAGTATGCCCGTCAATATCATCTGTGTCAAAAGAATTGAGAAAGTCATCGTCAGTATAACCATAGTCGTATCCTTTATATTCATCTTCGAGCGCAGCAGGAGTAATCAATTCTTTTACAGAATCAATATGCGGAAAAAAAACCTCCGGCAGCATCACCGTATTGATAAGTTCATTCATGTAATAACTGAAGCGGTTTTTATAATCATCAATCTGAAATAATCTTTCAACGAGCGGCCGATCATCAAAATTCCAATCGTAGATATCTCTTTCGGCCCAATCAATCCCGAACCAATCTACTCCGAGCGTATTATCACAATCATAACTCAAAAACTCAAATTGCCCTGTGAACTGGTTATGATACAGGTAAAAATTATTTTGGTTCAAGCCATAATTATCCCAATGCCCCGTTGCAATGTCAATAGCATAAATTTTCAGGAAATTATCTACGTTAAAAAATTTTTCCAGTTCGCAGGGAAGATCTTCTATCGGGGTGTTAGTGATCACATCTGTCAGGTTCATCAGGTCGGAATAATCATTTTCCTCTTCATTCGTTAACAGCTCATAACTGCCATACAGCAAAGGGTTTGTGCCTTTATACTCCAGGTTGCTGCCATAGAGGCATTTGTACAGATTGCCGGTGTTTTCTCCGAACCTGTCTTTCAGGAATATCTCATCATATTCTTCAGTATTTGTGTACAACCCATAATAATCGTCGTTAATAAAAACCTTTACAAACGAAACTCTTCTAACCGGCAATCCGAATGCATTATAAATATCAAAGTACAATTTCTCCCTGCTCATGCTCGGGTCATTATGATTCCCGATGAGATTCATTTTTTCTACAGCATGATATTTCCTCCCTGCGTTGTAAGTATTAAAAGAAACTTTAAAAGATTTTTTTGCGGACCCTAGCGAAGTATTTCCCCGCAGGCGGAAACCTACATTTTCTAACGTATCTGTTCCTGTTCCTTCATCATAGATAAACTGTACGGCATATTCATGTTCATTCTCCAGTTCATTATACATTTCGTTTAATGAATCTTCATCCATGATTATGAAAATAGAATTTACCTTTTCATCATCAAATAAAATATTGTAAGGAAGAGATTGACCCCGGGAAAAAAAAGTATTCAGTAAAACAATAAAAATTAATAACTGTTTCATGTGTTACAATAATTTCTTCAGCATGCTTATTTGCCCGAAATGATAATTATCATGATGCAATAACCCATGAATTACTTCATACTGTGTCCATTCATTTTTTGAGGGCTTATAACCTTCATCAAGAAATTCATCCTGTATTTTCTGTAAATATTCCTGCCAGTCTTTCTCATTTCGGGCATATCGTTCTTTCAGGTTTTCCCATGCCCGGGAAGAAATGTCATCAGGATTGCCAAGGTAATTATTTTCCGGGCTTTTAAATTCCTCCCCCTTCAGTTTTCTCAACACATTCTCCCTCCAGCCCAGGCAATGCTGTACTAATTGCCAGATTGTATTTCCATTTGGGATCACCCGCCGGGCGGCCTGTTCCGCAGTTAAATCTTTAATAATATCTGTCATTTTTATTGCCGACCAGGGGTTATCAGTATACCAGTCAGAAAATAATTTTGCAATTCGTTTTGTTTCACCCATAATCAGCAAATTTCACAAACTCCAGTCGCAACTGGTAAATTCTCTCCCCATTTAACCCGGAAACGCTTATTAACATTCAGAGTTTTGCAATAAGATTACACCAAGCTGACCTTTTAGCTCAGGTTTCCTATCTTCGTAGCAGTTTTATGCGCCGGATTTTTTCAGCATTGCTTATAAGTTGTTCATCTCTCCTCACCCTTGCACAAACAAGTATTTCAGGAGTGATAAACACATACTCAGCTGTTACCTTCACTGATTTTTGCAACAACAATGCGATCGTTGAATCAGCTATTGGTTTTAGCGCAGGGGATAAAGTTTTACTCATTCAAATGACGGGCGCAAACATGGACCTTGCAGAAACAGCGTCTTACGGAACCATCACAGATTATAACACCACGGGCAATTACGAAATACTTACTATCGGAACCATCAGTTTTAATATCATCACTTTCACAGAAGCGATGGAAAAAACTTATGATGCCATTAACGGAAGGGTTCAGCTTGTTCGCATTCCACAATACACTGATGTTGATATTGATGGGGTTGTTACAGCAACTCCATGGACGGGTACTAAAGGCGGAATAGTTGCCTTTTTTGCCAGTGGCACAGTTACGTTTAATAACAATATTGATGTTTCATGGCAGGGATTTAAAGGCGGCGACGACTTTAGTCATACCCTATGCTGGAGTACGACAGGAAATTTTAGCGGATATGCATGTACAGAAGCTGATTATTGCGGTAGCCGAAAAGGAGAAAGCATTGGTGTTTATCTTACAGACAGCCTTGGCAGGGGTGCTCCTGCAAATGGCGGCGGTGGCGGAAACGACAGTAACACTGGCGGTGGTGGCGGTGCTAATTACGGCGCCGGCGGCGTAGGCGGAGAAAGATATAGTGTGCCTTCTGCTGAATGTCCAGGGGATTTTCCCGGTTATGGCGGGCATGCTTTATTATACTCAAATGCTGAGAACAGGATATTCATGGGCGGTGGCGGAGGCAGCGGCGACCAGAATGATAATGATGGTACTCCCGGTTCTCCCGGTGGCGGCATTGTGCTTATTCAAGCGAATGCAATTGATGGAAACGGATTTGCGATAAAAGCGAACGGTAAACCTGTATTTGCAATAGCAAGTAATGATGCTGCCGGAGGTGGCGGCGGAGCAGGAACTGTAATATTGGATGTTGCCTCTATTACTTCAACATTAAATGTTGAATTGGTAGGGGGCGACGGAGGAGATGTTGACAATGATTTTGATGCAACAAACTGCCATGGCCCGGGTGGCGGTGGTGGTGGTGGAACCCTTTGGGTGAGCGGGGGAAGTCTGCCGGTGAATTTAAGTTATAATGCTGCAGGCGGACCGGCAGGAATAACCATTAACCCCGATGCCCCTTCAGCATGTAACGGCAGCAGTAATGGAGCAGCCGCAGGATCGCCCGGAGGCACACTCACTGACCTTGTTTTGCCCATGCCTTCTGTAATTTTTGTGCCGCTTACACTTACAATCGAACCTACGCAAGATACCATTTTGTGTGAAGGAGAAAGTTTAAACATTGACGCAATAGCAACCGGAACTGGAACACTGGATTATCTTTGGAGTGATGGTTCAACAAGTACAAGTGTTTTTGTAACCCCAACAGGAGAAGTAACTTACCAGGTAACAGTTTCTGACGACAGGGGTTGCCAGATAACAAAAACCATTGATGCAGATATAATTGAAAATGTTGAAGTGAGTGCGTATCCTGATAGTGTGATAGCACAGGGGAATTTTGTTACGCTGTTTACGAATCTCGACCCGACATTTGATTACTCCTGGTCACCCGTAGATGAAACCATTGATGATCCCACTAACTCAACACCAACTGTGCATCCGCTTACAACTACAACGTACTGCGTAACTGTAACTGACCAGGTATCAGGTTGTGTTTCTGAAGATTGCCTGCTAATTGAAGTGATAGCAGATGTTGCCATCCCCAATGTGTTCTCCCCCAACGGCGATGGAGTAAATGATATCTTCCGCATCCCGAACCTGGGAGATCTCTGCGAAGCAATTACTTTCTTTAAGATCTATACCCGATGGGGTGATGAAGTGTATGATTATTTTCTTGACCCCCTGCAAACCGGGTGGACGGGCATTGACCAGCAAACAGGCATCCCCCAAAATGTAGGCACTTATATGTATGTCATAAAACTGGATTGTGTTTCTGAAGAACGCATTTTCAAAAATGATGTGTTATTGCTTCGTTGAATTTTAATCTCAACAAACTTTTTTTCTTTCAACATCCCTGCGCCGGCTCTTAAACAATCGCCAATTCCTCCTACCTTTGCGCCCAACAATAAACCAGGGACTAATGAAAAGAAATGCAACAGCCGTTTGGAACGGCAGCGGAAAAGAAGGTAGCGGAAACCTCTCCACCCAATCCACAGTACTCAACAAGAATCAATATAGTTGGAATTCAAGGTTTGCCGAAGGCGTTGGCACAAACCCCGAAGAATTGATAGCAGCTGCTCATGCCGGATGTTTCAGCATGAAACTTAGTTTTGTGTGCGGGGCCAATAATTTCACTCCAGAGGAGATCAGAACAACTTGTACAATAACACTTGATAACGGCGCAATTACAGATAGCCACCTGCAGGTGGAAGCGAAAGTACCGGGCGCCTCAGCTGAGCAGTTTGAAGCCATGGCAAATGAAGCAAAACTCAACTGCCCTGTGTCAAAAGCTCTGAATATGAACATTAAAATGGAAGCTGTTTTAGTTTCTTAATTAACTTCTTAACTTGCAACAGAAAAACTTCCTCATCAGCAAAAATTTGTATGAAGATCACAATACTCGGCGCCGGAAATATCGGCCTGGCAGCAGGAACTAAATGGACGCAATGCGGCCATGAAGTGATATTCGGGGTGCGGGACCCACAGAGCCAGAAAGCATGGAATGCGCTTAACATCGGGGCCAAGGTGATGCCTTTCCAGGAGGCAACGGTTGATGCGGAAGTTGTGCTGATTGCCATTCCTTTTGGCGTTGCTGATGAAGTGATAAAAAGCATTGACGTTGAATGGGAAGGTAAGATCATTATTGATGCTACTAACCCCATCTCTGCAACTACTGAACCTTTCGCATCAGCTGCCGAAGCCATCACTGCATGGACAAGCAACGGCGATGTAGTAAAAGCATTCAACACCACCGGGGTGATGAACATGCAAAACCCGAATTACAACGGCAAACCAATAGAAACTTTTATCTGCGGCGATGAAGTAGCTTCTAAAAAAATAGTAAAACAACTTGCTGAAGATCTCGGCTTCCGGGTGGTGGATGTCGGTGGGTTGGAAAACGCCGTTCTTCTCGAAAACCTCGCAAAACTCTGGGTAACTATGGCCTACAAACTCGGCAAAGGACCCAACTTCGCTTTTACGATTGCGGAAAGGTGAAAATACAAATAGCCAGTTTGCAGTCTACAATCAGCAATGGGAGTTTCCGTCCCAGCCAAGTCGCTTGTAAAGGCCTTGGCGTAAATCAAAGCATAAAGTATTTGAAGATTCTTTTCATTGCAGGATAAAGTGGATATTATCTAATCCAAGTCATACAGGAGGCGCACAAGACAGTGGTGGTGGCTTGGCTGGGACGGAGTCTAAAAAACAGGAAAAAATTTATTAACTTTCTTAAACTATATCATATACATTTATAACCTCAAACTATCACTACAATGAAAACTGTATGTTGTTACTTCATTTTCCTTCTCTTCACATACAAAAGTTACGCCCAGGCTCCGGACATAGAATGGCAGAATACGATTGGGGGAGGTAGTTCTGACAATTTACAGAGTTTAGCACTAACCATTGATGGAGGTTATATTTTAGGTGGGTCTTCAGGTTCCACAATATTCGGTGATAAAACAGAAGATAATATAGGATTATTAGATTATTGGATTGTGAAACTTAACGGCGCTGGGAATATTGAATGGCAAAACACAATAGGCGGCACTAATACAGATGATTTATATGTTATAAGACAAACTGCGGACATTGGTTATATTGCAGGGGGTTACTCTGAATCAGGAATATCAGGAGACAAAACCGAAGCGAATATAGGGAGCAGGGATTATTGGGTTGTAAAACTTGACAGTCTTGGGGATATACAATGGCAAAAAACTTTAGGTGGTACTTCTGACGATGTACTCTATGATATTGAACAGACACAAGATAGGGGTTATATTCTTGCGGGAGCCTCTAACTCTGAAATTTCAGGAAATAAAACAGAAGCGAATAAAGGTTCTTATGATTATTGGATCATTAAATTAGATAGTCTTGGAGAATTAGTATGGCAAAAAGTGATAGGTGGTGATGATGTAGATGTGTTGCACTCAATAAAACAAACTTTGGATCTGGGATATATAATTGGTGGCCATTCCCGTTCACTTGTTTCAGGAGACAAAACAGAGTCGTGTATTTTGAAACCAAGCGGGCTTCAGTCCCAAGATTATTGGGTGTTAAAACTAGACAGCACAGGAAATATAGAATGGCAAAATGTAATTGGAGGTAATATTGATGATTTTCAATATTCGTTAGACTTAACAACTGATGGAAATTATATATCAGGAGGCATATCAAATTCTGGAATTTCGGCCGACAAAACAGAAGAAAATTACGGTTTGAGTGACTATTGGGTTGTATATATAGGGATAGGAGGTGAAGTTCTTTTGCAAAAAACACTTGGTGGGTCCAACGATGATAATTTTCAGAATGGTTGTATTAGCGCTTACAGCAGCTATATAGCAGCAGGGTATTCACTATCAGGAGTTACAGGCAATAAAACAGAACCCAATATCGGGATGGATGATTATTGGATTGTAAAAGTGAATGTAAGTGGTGACATTATATGGCAATTGGTTTTAGGTGGTTCGAATACAGACAGGCTTTACCAAATTTTGGCTACACCAGATGGAGGTTATATAGCTGGTGGACTAAGTGCCTCAGATATATCTGGTACTAAAACTGAAAATAGCATTGGCAATTCAGATTACTGGGTAATAAAATTTTTTCCCGATACATCATGTATGCCAATCACTTTCTATGAAGATATAGATGGAGATGGTTTTGGAAACCCAGATTATTCCGTTATGTCATGCGATTCACTTGAAGAATATGTAACCAATACTCTTGATTGTAACGATTTGAATGCAGATATCAATCCCGGAATGCCAGAGATTTGCAATGGCCTTGATGATAATTGCAATACAATGATAGATGAAGATTTACCACTTTACATTTATTATGCAGATAATGATTATGATGGGTTCGGAGGAAGCTCAGACTCTATAATAGTTTGTTTTGATATAACTCCTTCAGGTTATTCTATTGATAATTCAGATTGCGATGATTCTAATGAATTTACTCATGAGCCAATATTGTATTACGCTGACACTGATGGCGATTTTTTTGGCGATGTACTCAATGCAGCATCATACTGTTCAATTATTCCTCCGGCAGATTATGTGAGCAACAGCTTAGATTGTAATGATACTGACCCCTTAATAAACCCTTTCTCGAATGAAGTGTGTAATGGGGAAGATGATAATTGTAACGATTTGATTGATGAAGACCTGCCTGTTTATGTGTTGAATATTGATACAGATGGCGATGGTTTCGGCTTTGCCGAAACCGACACTTCATCATGTGATTTTGAAATTTCGGGGTTTGTTTCCAATACTGATGATTGTGACGACACCAACCCCTTTGTTAACCCATACTCAAATGAAATAGAAAACGGGATAGATGATAACTGTAATGATACTATTGATGAAGGCTATACAATTATAGAGAGCTTAACTGAAGATTATTTTAGATTATATCCGAATCCCAATACCGGAACATTTAGTATTGACTTTCTAAAAAAGCACGGAGGCAATTTTCTAGTAGAAATATACAGTTTGCAAGACCAAATACTCTATGCTGTGTTTTTACCCATTGAAAATAATTTAGTTATTGAATTACCCGATGCAGTAATAGGAACTGTGATAGTAAAAATTATTTCCGATAGTTGGGCTGTGTCTAAGATAATTTCTGTATTCAAATAATTTTTAAACTAAAAATAAATGCTATGAAATCTATTACATTAATTTACACACTCCTTATATTATCAGTAGCTGCAACTGCTCAAGTAATGTCTCTTGGATTATCTTTACCGGCTTCAGTTTTCAGTATTACCGGCTCTCCAGTTACATCAATTGGAACACTAACGGGTACTTTTATAAATCAAACGGCAAACCGGTTTTTTGCAGCACCCGATGGTAGCACAGGTGTACCAACTTTCAGATTGATTGTTGCTGATGATCTTCCTGAAGCAGGACTTACAAATAGAGGAATAGTAAATATAACGACACAAACGTTTGCCGGCGCTAAGACATTTAATTCAGATGTTGCACTCACAACTGGGAATTTACTTTTTGGCACTACTCTCTATGTACACCACAGTGGTAATGAAGGTTTTTTTGCAGGCGAAGATGCTGGATTCAGCACACCCACCGGCAATGGAAACACAGGCATAGGATATCATGCACTATACCTGCTTGCCGCAGATACAGCAGCAAGCCATAACACATCTGTTGGCTGGCTTTCCTTGTCAAACGGAACAAAGGGAATGAATACTATGGTAGGAAGCAGGGGTGGACAGAGTATTACAACAGGAGAAATGAACACAGGGATCGGATGGAATGTGTTTTATACCGGTGGAACTGCAAATACAACGGGCGGTGAAAATGTTGCAATCGGCGCTGAAGCTGCAATAGGTCTTACATCAGGTTCCAACAATACATTTATAGGTCGTTCTACAGGGTCTGTTGTAACAACTGGAAGCGGTAATATTTTTATTGGAAGTGATATTACCGGGGCAGCAGTTTCTGAAAATGATATTAACATAGGTGCTGCCTGGTTCGGTGACAGAACTGCTCAAAATTTAGGTATCGGGGTAGCCTCTCCGGCAGCAGTTTTACATGTAAAAGCAGGAACTGCTACAGCAAATACTGCTCCCTTAAAATTTACAAGCGGAACAAACTTAACAACACCGGAAGCGGGAGTTATAGAATATGACGGAAATGGTTTTTACAGCACCCTCAATGCAAATTCAGGCAGGGGTGTTATCCCATCTGTTGCATTCACTAGTAATTCTTCAGATGTTTCCATGAATAATAATACCACTGCGCAAAGTGTATTTGACGCAGCAAGAGATGCTTTTACAGTAAACGCTTCTACAACCTATTATTTTGAAGCACAATACATCATTACAGGAATGGGATCTACTGCAAGAGGCATCAAAACACTTTTTGCCGGATCATCATCTATTACCATCAATTATTCATCAATGGCATGGGGAGGCACTGTTTCTGATCTGTCATCTGATCAAAGAACAGTGAATATAACAACAACTTCCGCCACTCCTACCTTACATCCCAACCTTTATACAGAGGCCATTATCCAACTGAAAGGCATTATAAGAGTAACAACCGGCGGTACACTCATTCCCCAAATACAGTTTTCCGCAGCACCCGGAGGCACGATAGTAGGAGCCACAAATTCCTATTTTCTGATTTATCCTCTTG
>JBJXHH010000158.1:0-11267 GCA_046160675.1 Chitinophagales bacterium | reverse complement strand
CTGCATTTTTTCAAATCCATCTTTTAATGATTTCCATTTTATCAATAAAAACTTATTGTTTAGAAAATTTACGGATTCAACACATTCTAATGGCTCAGGGCAAGTGGCAAAGTTTTCTAATTGTTCTTCTCTTAGGTAATGAGTTTTTAAATTTTCAATAACAATATATACTTTATCATCTAAATATTTTAAATATGCAATATCATTTGTTTGTTTTTCGTAAGCAAGAACATTTTCTTTGTGATATGCATTTGAGTTTGTATCTAATGGAAGGAAAAGGAAAACTCCACAATAGCTGCCACAACTGCGCTTTACACAAATAAAATCTTGATTTTCCCAATATAGGTATGGTATAATTCCTGCCGGTGCTGAACAATTAAATTCATACCCTAATCTTTTACTAAAGTATTTATTACCATAAGTTAAATCATAAAATGAATCAATCTTGACATATTTAATAAAATTACCTGATCTACATATTGTATCATTCCAAATATCACATTGCGATGTATCTGCACTTTCATTTTGCAGTTGTTTGACTTTATTCACTCTGGCACAGGAATAAATTATTACGATAATAAATAGAATAATTAAAGTAGACCTCATTCTTCAAAAATTTCATTAATAATAGCTCCAATTATATCCGGCATTCGGGTTTTCGTAAGAAGGCATCATAGGAGTGATCTCATCTGCCGAAGCCGGTAAAGCAATTATAGTTGGAACTATAACAACAGCATTTTTAGTAGGTCCCCAAAAAATAGTTTTACCCAAAACAGCCGTAGATTTATAAAGAACTCTTCCTTTATTTACTTGTGTTGCTCTATATGTTCCAGCAGCTAAAGTTGGTGACCATCCTGTATAATCTCCTGCACTAAATGCTCTTATTTCATCATCCGTCCAAGCCGCTCTAAATTGATCTAAATGTTCTTGACTCAGCATTATTCCCTGATTAGTAGGCTTAGGTCTTGTAAGCCCGCCTCCTGCAAAATCAAATCCATCCCAATGCGTAGCTCCATTTGTAGGATCTACCCCACCTGTAAGCGCATCTATAACCGATGCTGCTGCCAAACGACTGTTTGAACTGTTGTTGTTAACAGTATAACTTTTATCTGCTGAACTATAATTTCCAGAAAGCAATGTCCCAATGGTTTTATTACTAAATTGTGAGTAATTATATACTGCATGGGCAATACCGTTTGCGGCCGTTAAATCTTCATTATAAACTAATCCTGAGTAATCTTTAAACTCAGAATATGTTACACTTAACTCTTGAGCATTTGTGAACGTTGTCTCAGTTTTACCTGTAGTTTTATTCTTAACGTCCTTCTTATCATCTGCCACATAAACTTTATTATCATCCTTACCATCGCTTCCTAAATAAGTGCCATCCTTTTTGAAGTAATCACCTGCAACATTTCCGTGTTCATCAATAAAGTAGATAGGATTATTATTAAATGCCACATAACTTGGAATTGAAAAGTTTATTATAGGATCTACATTCCATCTCCTCCCTAATCTCGTATCATATTCCCAAAACATTGCAGTATTTGCATTCCCATTTCCATACACTTCATCATCTTGCTCCTGCCCATTAAACCCAAACCTATACTCCTCACCCCATTTACGCCCCACCATCCCCATCCCGAAGGGATCATAACGCCCCGCCCCTTCCGCCTTAGTACTGTAGCAACCATTCATTCACTAAAAATAGATAATAATTGCCAGAAATGCAGATATAGCTGATGGTTATGCATGCTTGTAATTAGGGTTGCATGCTGTTTTCAAATTCACCAATAGTGGTGATTTTCAGGGGTGTGTTACAACGTTTTTACCCGGCTGCCTGCTCTGAATGAGTCAAACGCAATACAAAAAAATGTTTTCACAATGAGAAAAAAAGAAAAGAGTATGAGAAAAGTTTCTATTCCGTTACAAAAAATGTTTTTTACCATAAAGAAAGTTTGCATTTCTATTGGATCACAACCGAAGCCTAACGGAAAAATGTTTTTTACCATCGGGGAAATAGTTGGGAATATGGGAAACATAACAAACCCGTTGGCAAAAGTTCCTGTTCCGTTAGGGAAAATGTTTTTTACCATCGGAAAAGTTTCCGGTACTAACGGAACAGAAGCAAAGTATAACGGAAAAATGTTTTTTACTATGGGGAAACCTTTCGGGAATATGAGAAAAGGCCTGCTTTATAAAAATATATTGTTCACCCTAAACCTGCTGCCTATGATGAGATAAAAAGATATTACCACTCCAAAAGCTGTAAACAACTCTCAACATGGATAATTATTATTTAATCACTTAAAAATTAAAAGTATGAAAGGAATTAGTAAAAAAACGTTTCAAACAATAGTGTTGTTTATGAAAGTAGCTTTGAACTATGTTAAACTCACTATTGCAGAAAAGATTCAGAAAGCAAAAAACATCGTAGCCATGATGACGGGCAACCCGGCATATCCGCTGCCTGACCCGAAACTGGAGGATGTAACTGCCGCCATTACTGCGCTGGAGCTTTCTTATGAAGCTGCGCTGGATGGCGGCAAAACAAAAAAGCAGCAGATGTATGCGGATGAAGCTGCCCTGGATGATTACATCAATCGCCTGGGTGGTTATGTGCAAACTGCCAGCGAAGGTGATGAGCTCACTATCTTATCAAGCGGGATGGATGTGAAGAAAAAACCCACTCCTGCGGGTTTACTCCCTGTGCCTGAAAATATGAAAGCAAAAACGGGAGCCCTGGAAGGAACGATAGACTTTGCTTGGAAGAGCAATGCAAAAGCAAACGGGTATATTCTTGAATATACGGAAGACCCGCTGGGAAGCACTGCATGGGTAAAAGTGGAAGGCATTACAAAAGCGAAGTACACTTTGCAGGGTTTAGTAAGCGGCAAGAAATACTGGGGAAGGGTGAGTGTTTTTAACACCGCAGGAATTACCAATCCGAGCGACCCGGCTGTGGGAAGGGCGTTGTAAGAGTACCATTTACAAATTCAAAGGGCTACCCATATTCTGATGTAGCCCTTTTCTTTAACAAAGTATTTTTTTTAAAATTTCCAAATCAAGTCAACCTGCAGTGAGAGATGGGAGCATCCTCGCAACATGCGAGGACGAGTTGGGCGAAGTTATGTGATTTATTACTTGAACTTAAAAAAATCTGTAGGTTTCGTAAACAGGTATTTTAATCAAACGCATATCTTCTTAGAATCTTTAAAATAATGAATTCATCAACAGATGGAAAAAGAAAGAACTGAATTTTCACTATCCTCAAATTTATTAGCAAATCTTTAAACCTCGACTCATAAACCAATTGTTATGTGTTTACGTTTTTTTGTCGATGAATTTGGTATTAGCCCTTTGTTATAAGAATTCTCTTACTGAAATATTCTTTCCCGTTAAACATTGTAAGCAAATAAATTCCTTGCGAAAAACTTTTGAGATTGATTTCCTTTTTTGAGGATGAAATGACAGGCTCACTGAATACTCTTTCTCCTAAAATGGAAAAGATTTCAATTGTTCCCTTGTTCAATCCATCAGAAAACTCCAGGTTTAAAAAACTGTTTGCCGGATTCGGATAAACTGAGAATTGAAACTCAGGGGAGGGATTCTCATCGAAGTCAACAGAACCGCCTGTTGAATTCCGTTTATAGTAAATTTCAGAATTGCCGTCTCGTTCGTCATACCATACTACTTGCAGGGCCTCTTCTGAGGCTAAAATCGAGGGCCGCCCGGAAACGCCTTCAGCATCAGTTAGCCTGGTATCTGAGCTCCAGTTTATACCTCCATCTGATGAATGTTTGTAATAAATTTCTTTGTTTCCATCTCGCTCATCATGAAAAACAAGATGAACATTTGACCCAACCAACGAAAGAGAAGGACTGTTCGAAGCGGATGTGTCCGTAGTCAACCTGGTATCTGAACCCCAACTTATTCCATCATCAGTTGAATTTTTGTAATATATCTCACGGTTTCCATCTCTCTCATCATACCAGGTCAGATGCACATTTGTTCCTGACACAGCAAGGGAAGCAAGGTTTCCAAAAGCCGGATCATTTGTTAGCCGGGTTTCTGCACCCCAGGTTACACCTCCGTTTATTGAGCGTTTGTAATATACTTCATTAGCCCCATGCCGATCGTCATTCCAAACAATGTGGACAGTGGAACCAGATACTGCTACGGAAGGATTCTCAGACTCATAAGAATTATCCGATATTCTCGCATCAGTACTCCAGGTCAATCCTCCATCTTCCGAACGTTTGTAATAGATTTCCAAATTTCCATCTCTATAATCTTCCCATACTACATGAACAACTTCTGCGGAAACTGCGCAAGAAGGATAACTCGAATAATTGTTATCATCGGTTAGGCGGATATCCGCATTCCAGGTCACTCCTCCATCCGTGGAGTGCATATAATATATTTCTAAGTCTCCTCCATCCCGGGTATCTCCCCAAACAACATGCACATTAGATTCTGATACAGAAATTGCAGGGAACTCAGTTTCTGCTCCGCTATTCGTTAGCCGTGTATCTTCATTCCAGGTTATTCCGCCGTCAGTAGATTGCTTATAATATATTTCAGGATTTCCATCACGGCTGTCAAACCAAACGATGTGAACTGTATCACCATCTGCAGCAATACTTCTTGCTGCGCCGTAGGATGTATAGGATTCGGCAGTATTGTTAGTGAGCCGAACATCAGGCTGCCATTGTGTGTAGGCTAAGGATGCAAAAAATTGCAGTGCTGCAGTTAAAAATAATTGCCTCATATAAAGAAGATTTAGTAGTTGTTTTTTTTGAGGTTTTAAGTAATACCTTTTATTTGTAAAAATTATCTCTTTCACAAATATATCAAGTTTGCATTTAAAAAATATGCCGAAAAAACGTTTTGAAGTTTGCGAAGGTGGGATGATTTAACCTGCCTGGTGGCAGGCATTATACTTCATTCCAAGAAGCATAATCCTACTTTGATAAATGTGTTTTGTAATCAGAGGGCCTCGCTATAGTGAAACTCATGTCAGTAATTTGATTTTTGGAAACTTACGTCTTCATGTGTCAACCATATTTTGCCCCGCTTGGAGTTTCAATAATTTTTGACCTTATATTATTTTTCATTTTTTGGTATGTCAAAATACTCATTCACTGATTGGTTCAGGGTTACGCTTACCAGGTCGAAACTTGTTTTTATTGGTTTAAAGTTTATAAATTTTGCTATTACCCTACTTCTTTTGTAGATGATAAATGTATTGTCAACGTTCGGATTTATTTTATTAAGATCTACTTCAGATTCGCTGTCAGTAAATGAAGGAACATAGGTTAAAGCTATATTCTTTAGCCCCAGTTCATTCCCTATTTTTTCAAGTTCCTTTTGGCGGTCATTCTTATTGTAATCTTTTTCATTTCCATACACAAAAAAAACTTTCAGGTATTTCTGCCGCAGAATGCTTTCGTTTTCTAAAAATGTCAACCATTGTTTCACCTCACCCCAATTGGGGTTATTCCCAACACAATAAATTATTCCCTGGTACCAGCCATACTTGCAAACAGGACAGGTTCTTGTTCCTTTATCAGGCCCCCAGGCATGGAAAGGAATGAATGAAAATACGTCTTCACCAACATGAAGACCTGAATGTATTTCAGAATTTAATTTTTTAGGATAGTCCGGAATATTTAAACCCAGGATGATATTTCTCTCTCCAATTGTTAAATCATTTTTTTGAACCAATCGCAACACACCGCTTCCGCAACGATTTTCCATTCTTTTCCGGTAATCAGATGTCAGGAGTTTATCGTCATCAAATACAAATTCATCAATATAGTATTCACTTATATTATTTGGTTCTTTTATCGTAGCATGAATATGCGCAGGTGCATCTTGAGTTGGATAGGTTCCCGGTCTTACAGTATAAATATAATATCTACCCAACGAATCTGTTTTTACCCAACCCCGAATATATCCGTGTGTTTGTCCAAGCTCATTAGGAGGCATACTTCTTTTTTCTTCCGGCTTATGCAGGTATCTGCCTTCTGTATTTGTCTGGTAGTAATACAAAAGCACTCCCGGAGCCGGGGTTTTTCCATCATGTTCATAGATAGTTCCGGTCAAAAGCAATTTTTCTCCGCTTATATGCCAACCGGGACTTGTATCAACAGGACTTATATTTTCCGGCATGCCGTAATAAGTAAACTCATTGTTTTCAAACTGTCCTCCTACTTTGGTTTTGGCTGAGTCAATCTCAGAGGTTGAGGAATTTTTGTTTTGGACTTGCCCATTACAAGATACAATAGCAAATAAAATTGCTGAGTAAAGAATTGAAAATAGTTGTTTCATTTTAAGCAAATAAATTTCCACTTAAATATTTAAGGCCGCTATCGCAAATTACAGTGATAATTCGTTTCCCTTTACCTAATATTTTCGCTCGATGTAATGCCACCCAAACATTTGCCCCACTACTGATACCCCCAAAAATACCTTCTTTGGTAGCAAGCTCTCTTGCCGTATCAAATGCATCTGTGTCCTTTACAGCAATTATTTCATCCACCAGGTCGATTCGAAAAATTGAGGGAATAAAACCCGCCCCCATCCCTTCTAATCTATGAACTCCTGATGTATTACCTCCCGATAAAGCTCTAACTTCATCAGGTTCGATAGCAATGCAGCGTATATTTGGAATTTCAGCTTTTAAAATTTCTGCATTTCCTGAAAAACATCCTCCTGTACCAACCCCCGCAATAAACTCATCAATATTCCCATGCATTTGAATAAGGATCTCTTTTGCCATACTATGATAACCTCTTTTGTTGTCAACATTATTAAACTGATCAGTCCAGAAAGTATCAGGCTCATCTTTTAACTGCTTCACCCTTAGCATTGCATTTGCAATTACCGCTTTACTAATTTTCCCGTTTTCACTTGGCACAAATTCCAATTCAGCACCGAATGCTTTCATTGTCTTTAATTTTTCTTCTGCAAAAGCATTAGATGTTACAAATAAGGTATTGAAACCTTTATAAGCACAAATCAAAGCAAGCGAACTACCCGTACTTCCACCGGTATAGTCAATAACTCTGTAGCCTTTCTTTAAATTCCCGTTTTTTTCAGCCCCTTCAATCATACTCAAAGCCATGCGGTCTTTCATGCTTCCGGTTGGATTAGCACTTTCAAGTTTTACAAAAACTTCTGCGCTGTCTTTGTCAACAAGTCGCTCCAGCTTTACCAGTGGTGTATTTCCAATACCCCTCATTCAATTAGATTTATTTTATATTGACAAATATGATTTTCTAAAGTATTGTGTTTTGATGGCTGGGGAAATTATCACTACTTCTTTTTCATAGAACTGAACTTCCACCATGCTTTACCTTAAAGGGAATGCAAACCCATATCCTACTGCTATCGTTCACCCAATGATACCAACTGGTTTTTTAATATAAGTTGGGTTCCTTTATTCCCATTTTTTCATAACGCTCCTTATTCATTTCATAGTGCATGGTTGTCATTAGATTCAGATAGTCCTTTAATGGCCCCAGGCTATACTCTTCTCTTATCTTATCTACATTTGTTGAGTCAATTAAACCAAATTTTGGGAAAGCTCTTCCTGTTGTTTCTACATCATAATCAATTTGAGTTCCAAATTTTTGTTTTTGGCCGGCATTTACCAGAACTCTATCATACAGGTATGCGTAGTTATTTGGGTCGGCGTTTTTATTTTTAACCTCCTTCTCCATCGCTTCGAGTATTTCCATTTGGAATTCGGGAAACTTATCGCAGTGTTGTATAATCAGCCAAAAATTATTTGAACCATCTTCACCTACTTTGTCAAACCCTAAGAAGCCGTAATCCTTGAACATATTCTCAACTCTCATTTTGTGATTTGTAAAAACGCTGTCTTTATACACTGCCCATTTGTCTTCCCAACGAGAAGCAGCAACCTGGTCAGTTGTTACCATTTCCTCCAATTCTTTCTTAAGGTCGACTTTTTTTTCAAGTGTCAATTTTTTTGTAGCACAACTTGTCAAGAAAAGGATAATCAAAAGATTAATTATTAATTTTTTCATTGTTCGATGTATCATCTTGTTAATCTTGCAGTGACTTTTTTATTCACAACCTCTCCTCAAACCCAGATTTTCAGGAGGTTTTAGGAAGCAGTTCCTTCTCAAAACTACAAAATTTCACATCTAAATAAACTCACTTGCAATTGAATAGCTAATGTGTCCCCAATATATACAAGGGTGAGAATGAGGGCGGTAATTTCTAGCAAAAAAAGTTCAATCGATGAACTTTAGCTGAATTTAACCCCAATTCTATTCGCCCAAGGTTTTTTTGTCTTTAACATTCTTAATTTTTCGTTTTCACTTCCTGGAGCTGGCCTTCTTTTTCTCCTAATGTTCTCCCCCATTTAGCTATTGATTCCAAAACAGGGATGAGTGTTTTACCAAAGTCGGTCAAAGAATATTCAACTCTCAACGGTACTTCCGCAAAAACTTCCCTTTTTATTAAGCCGTCTCCCTCTAACGTTTTGAGCTGTATACTTAACATTTTTTCAGTAATGTCAGGAATTTGTTTGTTAAGTTCTCCAAAACGCATTGTTCTGTTTCGCAAATACCACAACACTACTGTTTTCCATTTCCCGCCTATAAAATCCATAGTAACATCCATGGCACAGTGGTAGGTTTTACCATGAAGTTTAAACACATAATTTTTCCCTTTTATTACCATCTTATTAAAATTTAATAAAAAAGTTGATACTGTCAGGTTTGACAGGTATTGCAAAGGTAAAATGCTATACATACTTTTGCAACTGTAAATTTTATAGTAACAAGCAAAATTTTAGTAACATGAAAAAAATAGCAGTATTAGGAAGCGGAGTAGTTGCGCAAACTATTTCAGAAAAATTAGCTAGCCTGGGACATGAGCTCATGTTAGGAACCAGGGATGTTTCAAAAACACTGGCAAAAACTGAGAATGATTCTTTTGGCAGGCCGCCTATAAAAGACTGGCTGGCGAATCATCCACAAATACAACTCGGCACTTTTTCGGAAGTTGCGAATTGGGGAGAATTCATCATCAACGCAACCAACGGTGGAGGGTCTCTTGAAGCATTAGAACTTGCCGGAAAAGAAAACCTTTCGGGCAAGATCCTGTTAGATATTTCCAATCCGCTTGATTTTTCAAAGGGAATGCCTCCCTCACTTTCGGTTTGCAACACGGATTCGCTTGGAGAACAAATTCAGAGAACTTACCCTGACACAAAAGTTGTAAAGAGCCTGAATACGATGAATGCTTACATTATGGTAAACCCAAAATTATTACCGGGCGACCATAGTGTTTTCTTAAACGGGAATGATGCCGATGCCAAAGAAGAAGTGAAAAAACTTTTATCCTCTTTTGGCTGGGAAGAAAAAAACATGATTGATGTGGGCGACATCACCACTGCAAGAGGAACAGAACAACTGCTTCCAATTTGGGTAAGGTTATGGGGAGCGTTACAAAATCCAATGTTTAATTTTCATATTGTTGTGGGCACCCCTCCAAAGATGTAGTTTGCAGTGTCAATTGGATAAATGAGCTGACTGCTTTATGTCTGTTGGTTGATGATTGCACGGTCGCCAATAGGGTTTCCGGTAACGTTCCGCAAATTGGCGTTGTTGCCGATTTCCGAAGCGAAAAATTGTCTACCGAATTAGAAACATATATATGAAAACATTTTTCAAATTTACGATGAGCCGGGAATAAAGCCAATTTGCTGTTAGCAGTTAGCGCTTTTTTGTCGTGTCATTGTCTACGGAGAATAAAAACTGTCTGCCGAAAATTATTGAATTAATGTCGGTTCGTTGTCGGTAATTGCGTAGAGGAAAAAGACTGCAACAATACCCATACTGATTAAGAGTAAAATAATATTTAGCAGTCGGTATTTGATAGTAATAATTAATTCCCGTTTGTTGCTGTCCAAGTAAAAGTGCATTACGGCAAGAGAATTAATTATGATGCTGATTAAGGGCAGTCCTACAAGTAATAGCGGTGCAATCCATTTTAGAGAACTTGTCTTGTCAAAGATTGCCATTTTGTCTTCAATGGCTGTGAAAAGTCCAAAATCAATACCGAGCAGGTATTTAATAAAAACACCTAGTAGGAAAAGGCAAGGAATAATAATAAATAAAATCCCCACTTGAGATGATTTTCTAGCATTAAGCAGAGTTATTTTTAAAATTTGCTGATGTTTTATGTCATCAATTTGCGGAGTTTTTAAATTCTCCATCTGTTTTTCAAATTCTTGTTCTTTCATTGTATTTGTTTTACGTCTATAATGCAGTTAGTCGCATTAGGTTGCATTATTTACCAAGTTTTTTAGCATTTCTGTCCCCCGCGATAGAAGTGATTTAACTGTTCCTTCTTTTTTGTCCAGTATTGCAGCGACTTCTTTTATAGATTTTTTTTCAAAATATCGTAATGCGATGACTTCTTGATATTTGATGTCAAGTTCTGCAACACATTTTCTCACTTTTAAGAACTCGTTATGTAATTCAAGCTCCTTTTCAAGCAGTTGTCTTTCGTTTAAATATTTTCCGCTGTCAAAAAAATCAAAATCGGTATTGGTTAAAAGATTTTCAAGAGAGGAAGTATATTTTTTCTTGCGGAAATAATAATTGATTTCATTGGTCGCAATTCTGTAAAGCCAGGAAGAAATAGAAATGCCTTTCCATGTAAAAGAATTGATATTTAAAAATGCTTTGAGAAAAGTTTCGGAAGCAATGTCCCGAGAGATGTCATAGTCGGTTATCCGTCTAAAAATATAATTGAAAATCGGCTTATAGTAATGGTCAAAGACAATCCCAAAACATTGCGGGTCTGTTTTTATTTTTTGGATTAATTGTCTTTCTTCGTCAAGTGTCATTAAGCATGTAATGCAAAACTATCAAATAGGTTGCAAGGCTGTCGGGGTAGTTGCCTTATGATGTGTTTTTGTCAGTTTTGCAATTAATTGTCCCTCGTGTACTGTCGGTTTTTTAGCTTGACTGCTAACGGATCGGGGGTTTGTGATAGCGGGGAGTTTTAGCCCTAAACTTTATTCGGAGAACTGAACTTCCACCTTACACAAAAGTGTCTGCGAAGCAGGGAATCCCCGCTATCGCAAACCCCCTGTTAGCGGCTGCTCTTCTGTCCTCGTATGAGTTATGCCGTCCTTTTTTGCAGCGTTAATTATTTCTGTTTCTTCACTTCCTTTGGTCCTAAAGCACCTTTTGCAGTCAGCAATGCTGCCGTGTCAG
>JBJXHH010000157.1:0-2531 GCA_046160675.1 Chitinophagales bacterium | reverse complement strand
CATCAAACTATTCAGCATGAACCTATGCATGCATAATTTTTCTTAAAATTTTTAAAACGGTTGTCTTTCTTTGAGTATGCCCGGGCGCAGAGTAAAAACTGTGTCCGGCTTTTTTTTACCAAACCTGTTCCATCTGCAACAACTCTTTTTCCCTTGCTTTTATGATGCGCCTGCTTTTCTCAAACACTAAGAAAGTTTCCGCAGCAAAAGAAAAGAAATTATATCCTGCTGCTTTAAAAACTTTCCAATGGCAAAACCAAACTACTGGTATTGTTCCGGTGAGTAATACAGCGTAATTAAATCTCATGTACAAGTTTAATATTGGGTTTCTTCCTTTTTGAATGCGGTTCAGCGCATAACTCTGAAAACGGATATGCAGGTCTTCATCGTTTAAAATGCGTTCGCAAATTTGTTTGAGCAGCAAGGAATTTGTCGCCTTTGCCAATGCTTTATAATACACGGCGGCAATGAGTTCTGCAGTAACAAGTACTATGATGGAAACCTCCAGTTTACCTTTGTGCCGCAGCCACCGAAACACATTGTCCACCCAATGTTCGGTTTGTTTTGTGATACCATTCTTCGTCATAAATTTTTGCAGGTACATGGCATGCCTGTGTTCTTCATGAATAAAAAGCCGCAGGGCATAGATGTAAGAATCGTCCTCACATTGCTGTACATATTTTTTTGCATCCTGGAAAATATATTTTCCCTCTCCACTTTCACCCCTCTGAAACTGCCGGATGCTTTCAGATACAACATATTTTTCCCTTTCACTCAGGTGGTAGTTTTCATCCCAATTAAAATGATCGGATTTGTTTGCATTGGCCTCAAATACATTGATCCAATGCTGGCAGTAGAATTCTTTCATAATGTTTTTTGATTAAAATTTTGCGGAAAAAAATGGTAGTACATAAAACTCAATACGCCGCAGAACAAAACGCCCATTCCGGTAATTACTTTCATTTGTTCAACATCTGTAATTATTTCTTTACTCCGGGCAAAAAGGTATTCAATATCAAATAACACATCCCAACTGTTCCATCTTTCATATCTTCCTAAATAAATACCTACACCGGCGAGGAAGAAAATGGTAATAACAAACAATGCGTTTAATTTCCAACTTCTGTTTGCGAAGAAACGCTTCTGCACAAGATGCAGCGAATAAAAACCCCAGGTAATGCCTGCCCATGAAAAACTTAGCAGCATGAGCAGATCATACCATTGAGGAACGGATGGATAATTATTGAGATGATAAATGTCTGTGAGGATATATGCCGAGTTAGGAAAAAACAACAACCAACTGATAAACAAAAATATTTTTTTAAAAAGATGTGTATCTGTTTTGGTTCTGTTCATGAACCAGGCGATAGCATAAGGCATCCAGGCGAGAAATAAATTTTTGGAAAGAAAAATATATTCTTTCTGCCCTACGTACAGAAACCTTGCTGCAAGCACTGCAGCACAAAAAACAGACAAAGCGGTGGCATAGAGCAACATCTTGTTTGCTCTCAGTGAATTGTTCATATAGTATGATTTATAGTTTCAAAATGTAGGGGATGAAAATGACAAAACCTGCTGCTGCTGCTGCACTTGCAGCCAAAAAAACTGCCCCTGCAGCCACATCTTTTATATTGCGCATCTCGGGATGTTTTTCTTTCTGCACATGATCGCCCAATAATTCAACTGCGGTGTTCAATGCTTCTGCTGTCAGCACAAAACCAATGCACAATATGATGACCAGCCATTCTGTTTTTGTAACATCAAAATAAAAACCTGCAGTAATTACCAGGAGAGAAAAAAATAGCTCAAACTTTGCATGTTCCCCTTCTCTGAAGAAAACAAGGATGCCGTTGAAAGCATCAGCAAAACGCTTTTTTTCTTTTTCCAATGGGCTCATTTCTTTTGTTTTACTTCATCAAACTTATAATACCCAATAATGCCAAGATGGTTGCTGGATGTAGGTTTCAAAGTTTTAAAATCAACACATTTCAGTTCTTCGCTGTGAAAAATATAATCTATAGGCACCTGTATCACCGAGTTGGCCGGAAAGGTAGATGAAAGGTCTTTCCTGCTGTCTTTCAGTCTTGTTTGTGTTTGAAAATTTTCTATCTGTTCACTCCAGGGAACAGCATTCATATCTCCCATCACAAGCAGGGGCAATGGTATTGAATCAGCATAGTTACTTATCACTTTGAGTTGTTTCATTTGCTCATTATACCCTTTTTCATTTTTCGGCGAACTTACGGTTGCTGAAATAAACTGAAATTCTTTTCCCTCCAATTGTATGACACCTGTAAGCATCGGGAAGTTATGTTGCTTCACAACTTCGCTTCTCACTATCGGGAATTTTGAATACACAGCCATGCCGTATCCTTTCATGGTAAGATCACTCACCGAGTAGGGGTATATTTTTTTCAGCACTGTATCAAGAGGCGTTAATGTTCTTTGCTGCAGTTCTTGGAAAGAAAGAACATCAGCGTTACTGGCAAGTGCAGCTTTTGCAACTGAGGTAATATTCTTGTTATTTTCCT
>JBJXHH010000156.1:0-34673 GCA_046160675.1 Chitinophagales bacterium | reverse complement strand
GAGTTTTTACCTACGCTACTTTCAGCGGGCTGATATATTCTGAAGGAGTAACTCCTTTTATTTTTTTGAAGTTGCGGTAAAAAGATGCCTTGGAATTAAAGCCGCAATCAAAAGAAATGGCGAGAATGGTAAGGTGCCGATTTTCGGGGAGCTCTGCCTGAACCAGAAATTCTTCTATGCGCAGGGCATTGATATAATCGTAAAAACTTTTCTGCATTTTTGAGTTGATTACCTGCGACAGGTTATTGGGATTGACTTTGAGTTGCTTGGCCAACAGATCAAGTGTAAGTTCAGGGTTGGTGAAAAGTTTTTCCTCCCTCATGGCTGTTTGTAAGCGCTGCAAAATTTCATCCGCCGATGATACGCTGAGGTTGGAGGTTTGATATTTTGCAGATATTAACTCTTCTGTTTCATCTGTAAGCTCTGATTGCAAAACCGATTCGTCCGAGTTTATCGGTTGAGATAAAGTAGGTTGACTAAAAACTTTCACCTGCTTAATACCGAAATATCCCAGCCAGCCAATGAACACAACTGCGGTTCCGAAAATGACATAATCACTTTGAACGAAGAGGATGATAACCCAGATGAACCCGATCCAGATTATGAGATACAGCAGCCAGTTAAAATTGATCTTGTCAGTATTGGAAAATTGCTGCACCATGCTGCGCCTGTATTTGAGCAATTTTACCAGCGATAGAATATCATACGTAAACCCCGAAAAATAAATGGCGATAATATTGATGGTGAACACATAGTTGAACCTGCCTCCTTCTTGCAGTGTGATTTCTACTTTTTCGCTGAAGGAAAGAAAGAAAAACTCAGCGAATAAACAGTAAATAACCAGCGCAGGCACCAAGTGCAGAAGATGTATTTTACCCAAGCGTTTCGGCGATGTATTGGCGAGGGTGTACAAGTATAAACAAGGGCCCTGCAGCAGGGGAAAAGGCGCTACAATGGGTATGATATCAGGATATTCCAAGTATTTGCCGGTCAGGTAAATGTAATAACCAAACAAATGAAAGCCGCTGATGGACAGCCAGAAGGCGAGAATATAGTCTGCCTGCGACTTGCCCTTTTTTGTAAGCAGGATAAATGCAAGAAAAAATGCCAGTATTACTCCTATAATATAAAAAGTCACCTTCTGAAACCGGGTTTTTAGCGCCTGCGGATACCTTTCCGGCAAGCAATGGGCAAAGGTAAGAAAGATGGGATGCTTAGATTATCAGCATCGGTGCAGTTAGAGCAGACACCGCATTCCCGCAAAAATCAATATAAAAAACTCCTCTCACCAACCTCCGCAACGGGTATTTTTTATGTAAAACCAGCATTGCAAATATTTGCAAAGGCCGTTCTGTATACAAAACACAGTTTGCTAATGTTTGCAGATGCCATTTCAAATTTAAAACACGGTCTATTCATATTTGCAGAAATCATTTCAAATCCAAAATCCATTCTGATAATATTTGCAGATAACATTCTGTATTCAAAACACAATCTGCTAATGTTTGCAGATGCCATTCTGAATCAAAAACCCAGTATGCTAATGTTTGCAGATGCCATTTTGAATTTAAAATCAGGTCTGCAAACTTGATTTTCAATCACTTATATCTTTTCACCGGGACAACGCCCCTCTTTCCTCTTTTTCTCAAAAAAAAATGACAATCTACTTATAATTTTCAGAAACATTTTTGCGTTTTTCCCTCGTATCATATAGTCATAACATAAAAATTTTTTCAATAAAAAAGCAACAATATGAGTACCATAAGCCGAAGCCTTCCCCGCACCAAGTTCGGGCGGCTTACTGCACTTTCTGCGGCAAGAACAAAAAAGAACAACCCGGGAGCAAACGGAAATTTCCTCACCCAACTAACTACTGACAGGCTGGATAATATACAGGGGAATTATGCCGTGGCTTATACTGAACTTGCCACCGCAGCAGCCAATCTCTATACACATACGCCCGGAAAAACCAGCGCTGTTGATGATGTAAAAATGTTCGCTTCGCATTTCATACAGGTGTTTAACCTTGGTGTGGCAAGGGGAAAATACCCGGCAGGGCACCGTGCTTTTTATAACCTGGATGTAAACAGCAACGCCGTTCCGGTAATGGGTACAGAAGAAGAAATTATGCAAGTGGCAAAAGATATAGTGGATGGCAACTTGCTGCGCCTTGCAGCTGGCGGGGCGGCGATGGAAAATCCAACTGCCGTGGAAGTGGGCACAAAACGCAACGCAGCAGAAAACCTGCGTATAGCGCAAAGTAACCTGAAAGATGCGCTGGATGCAAAACAGGAGGCACTGGATGATTTTTTGAGGAAGCTGATAAGGTGATAAAGAAAGTGTGGGATGAGGTGGATACTTTTTATAACGAGGAGCCTGACGAAAGCCGCAGGGATAATGCAAGGGAATGGGGCGTAGTGTATATTACTATCGGCGGGCCCACTGAACTAAGCGGAAAAATAACGGGCGTTAACAATGCTGTGCTTGCAGGAGCAAGCGTTTTGTTAGTGCAAAGCGATGCGGAAACTGAAACGGATGCAAATGGTGATTTTGATATGAGCACCACATTCATTGGCAATGCAGTGCTGCGCATATCAGCACCGGGTTATGTAACGCAGGATAAACCCATCACCATAGTGGAAGGAAACGCCATGGTGATAAATGCTCAACTGGTACCGGTGTAAGTTATTAGCCTTGCCATAAGGGCTATTTTAGATGAATAAACCCTCTTTGTGCGAAAGTGCAGAGGGGGTTTTTGTTTGGGGGGGATGGAATTATTACATCACAACGATTTATGTTAGTAATATTGTAACTTTCATTTTTTTTAAACCTACGGTTATGAAAAAAATTTCTTTCAACAACCCCCTACCCAAGACAGTTTGCTTTTTACTGGCATTTTTTTTTTATAATTTAATTGTTTTTAAAAGCTATTCTCAATGCAGTTGTGAGCCGTTTTCGTATGCTTCATACGTTATAAATCCAACAATATCTCAAACTGCTGATGATTTTGATGTAGCAGGAGATGATTGGTCCGGAACAACAGTATTATTACAATATGACTTTGTAATTGATGTTGATTTTACAATTAATAATACGGATATTGCAATTAAAGAAGGAAAAAAGATTATTGTAAATGATGGAGTAACGTTGACAATTCAGGGAGGTAGTTACTTGAATGCTAAATCAGGTGATGACCCATGGCAAGGCATACAAGTACTTTCCGGAGGTGCAGTAGTAAGCAATCATTGTATTATTTCGAATGCTGTAATTGGGTTGGAAATATTTAATGATCCTGATCCTGGGAATTTTACCGTAAATAATAATTCTATTTTCTGTAACAACACATATGGAGTAAAGGTAAATGCATATTCCGGAGGCCTTCATCCAGGTAGTATTGAAGATACGAGATTTTGTGCCCCAGACCCGTTATCGGGTGTTGCATATGCCGGTATATGGATTGAGAATGTTTATGATGGAGGCTCAATAAATATTGGTAATGGCTCCTTATTTTCTCCTACATCTGGCTATAATACATTTTCGAGCTATGAAAGAGGAATTGCAATGTTTAATGTAGATGCAACAATTACAAACAATTATTTTGAGGGCTTGGATGAAGCAATTTATGGTATTGGCGAGGATTTAGACGTACAATCTTTTGTCCAGATAGGTAGTTCTGACGAATCAGGTATCTATAATTCCTTTAAATCAAACACATGGAGTATAGTTCTCGTGATATACTGAAGCCTAATAGTTCAAAATGAATTCAACGGGATTGCATCAGGAAATACATCTGACATGAATTCTGCAATAAATTCATACTATTCGGATGGATCAACAAATTATATAATAGACAATATTATTAACAATGCAGATTTACATGGAATTATTTCTCTTTATAATACAAATACTTTTCTGGCAATAAGAGGTAATGAAATTAATAATTCAATGACGCTTCCTAATACTTATGAGAGAATAGGTATATGGGTTGAGCCTTATTTAGGAGGCACAAATACTGTAGATATTTTATCAAACACAATTTCAGGTGTTCAAAAGGGCATTTTTGTAAGAGGTGTGGATGATTATTTAAATATATCATATAATGATATTGACTTTAAATACCCTAGTGGTAGTACCGGAGATGCTTCCGGTATACAAATTGAGAATTGTTATTTCGCAAAAATAGGCGCAAATACGATGAACGGCCATGGAAGTGCTTCTAGTAAAACACATGGCATTCACATTGAAGAATGCGAGGGTTTCAGGTGTTACTTTGACAATTACATTACATCTTGTGGATATGGAATTTATTGCGACCAGGATTCACCAAACGGAAATATTGTTTGTAATCGCATTAATAACTGCACTTACGGTGTCGCATTTAATGATGTAAATGATAGCAATATAGGCCCTATTCAAGGCAACTTTACCTCTCCATATTACCCAAGTGATAATAAGTGGACGCCAAGCACAGGCAGTGCATCTACATGGGCAAATAGAACAGTCATGACCGGCGGAACTGATGGTGGTAGCATGACATGGAGATATAGGGATGTGGCAAGTATCTATGATATGGACGAGGCTGGTGGAACTGGTTTAAACGTAATTCTTACAGGGGGAGTCGCACTTAGCCCTGTTTTATCAACCGCTGGTCCTACTGGTTCGGATATTTGCGATGAAGGTGAATATGATGAATTACCCAGGTTAAATGGATATGTAAAAAAACCTGACATTACCCTGAATGCACAAAATTATAATATTACAAAAATCACTGATGATCTTGATCTAGAAGGTTATTTCGCCATGTATTATGCAAACCTTTCAGCAAAATTGGATGCGGGAGCGACAATAAATGATTTATATCTTCTGCTTGATGCCGGTCTTCATCACCTAGAAAACGATTCACTTGTAATAGAACCTGATAGCACTACAGAACATCTGCAATCACTCATAGCAGAAACAAATCTGCAAAATTACAGGGATGTGTGTTCGCTCATTCGTTCAGAGGCATTTGAAGGCGCCGGAAGCTTACTCAGTGAAATTATTCCCATTAATATTTTTGAGGAAAACATGAGTACAGTATTAAATATTTACATGCAATCAATTGACAGTTCAGGTAAAATTATTGTTGGCGATGAGAACAAGATTACTCTACTTGACATTGCCGTACAAAAAAATAACGATGCCGGTAAAGCAGTTTATATCGCAAGGTCATTACTTGATACCATTATTACTTTTCCAGCACCTGAAATTGCAGGGGACGAAGAATTAAAAATAAATCTTAATCCATTTTCTGTACATCCCAATCCGAATAGCGGGAAATTTATAGTTGAGTTACCCTCAAGCTATAAAGATGGGATGATGACTATCACAGATTTAACAGGCACAGTCCTTTATGCTCATCAAATAACTCTAAGCCCAGATTCTATATATAACGTTGACATCTCGGCACATAAACCGGGTATTTATATATTCATAGCGGAGAATGTAAATGGCGAAATCAAGCGTACCAAGATCATAAAATTATAATAAAAATGAAAATGCGTTTGTTTCAGTTTTGTTTTTTAGTAAATATAGTTATTAGTATACAGGCACAAAACCAGATCAACAATTGGTTTTTTGGTGATTCGCTGATGATGAATTTTGTCGGTAGCACTATAACTGCGAATCAAATAGAGGCCCCCAATTTGTTGCCAATACAGGAAGCAAGCGCAAGTATCTCAGACCATGATGGCAATCTATTATTCTATACAGACGGTAAATATGTATGGAACAGGAATAATGAAGTGATGCCCAATGGATGCTGTCTTGATATTGACAAATATTGGGATTTTGCATCCAGTGTTTCACAAGGTGTAATTATCTTACAAAGGCCCGGATATGAAAATGAATATGTGATTGCTATATTATCGGAAGCTGGGTTTTCCTACAATATAATTGATATAAGTCTTGACAGCGAATATGGGGATGTTGTAATTAAAAACGAAGTGCTCATTAGTAATGATCTCACAGAACAAATGCATGCAGTAAAACATGCAAACGGAAGAGATTGGTGGGTTTTGGTTCATGAGCAACTGAATGACCCTGATTCATCAGCTCTTTTTTATAAGATATTATTATCTCCAGATACAATTCAGGTTTCATCACAAGAAGCGGGTATTAAAAGAGAAGGAAATCATTTAGGACAAATGGTATTTTCACCTAACGGTGAAAGATTAGCTTATGCTGATAAGAATGGGCTTGAAATATTTTATTTTGACAGATGTACAGGAGGATTAGAAGAGATGTATTTTATACCCATAGAAGAAATTGCTGAAGATAATTTATACGGCTGTGCATTTAGTTCAGATGGTAACAAGCTCTTTGTAACATCAATTGTATATGACAATTATTCAATATTATTTCAATATTGCTTTAATTGCAATGATCCTTTCCCGGAAACCAAAAAACTCATATATGAATTAATTGTAGAATATTATATGCTTTATCCTAAGTATTCATTTGGCCAACTTCAATTAGGCCCCGATGGAAAGATTTATATTGCAGTAGGTCCAACAATATTACCAAGCGATGATTTCTCTGAATTCACAACAAACCTAAGTGTGATCAAATCTCCAAATGTAGAAATTGCATGTGACGTTGATACAAATTCAATATCCCTTGATGGAAGAAGAACTATTTTAGGTCTCCCCAATTTTCCCAATTACAGTTTGGGCGCATTAACAGGAAGCGGTTGTGATACACTTACTGCAACATATTCTATTGAAAACAACAATACATTTTCAATTTATCCCAACCCTGCAAAGACATTTATAAATATTACATCACATTTAACAAGTTATGCATACACTAAAGCAGAAATATATAACACCGCAGGAGCAAAAGTAAAAGAGGTGCTGCTAAATTCTCCAGTTCAAGAAATAAGTATTGAAACATTGCCTTGCGGTATTTATGCACTATGCATAAAACAAAAAGAAAATGCTGTATTCAGCAGAAGTTTTGTGAAAGAGTGAATTACTTCCGCCTTTGTCAGCCTTTCATCCAACAAACAAATCTCTCTCACCCCAACCCCGGCCAGCTACCCGGGCTTACTTCATGCATCATGTTGTAGATGGTTTCATAGATCTCTTCTGCGTTCGGTTTGCTGAAGTAGTCGCCGTCGCTGGCATAAGCACTGCGGTGTGCCTTTGCGCTGATGCACTGCGGCAGGGAATCAAGATGTTTGAATAATGAAGTATCCGTGAACACCTGTTGCATCATATAAGCTGTTGCCCCGCCCGGCACATCTTCATCAATAAACACAATGCGGTTGGTTTTCTTAATGCTTTCACCGATAACCCCCGTTGTATCAAACGGAAGAAGCGTTTGTGCATCTATCAACTCAACAGAAATATTTTTTTCCTCCAGCATTTCAATAGCTTCCTTTACTACCCGTAGATTTGAACCGTAGCTCACTACAGTAATATCTTCCCCCTCCTGCAAAATTTCAGGAACACCAAGCGGCACTGTGAAGTCAGAAATATTAGAAGGAAGTTTTTCTTTCAGGCGATAGCCGTTCAGGCACTCGATGATCAAACCCGGTTCATCACTTTTCAAAAGTAAATTATAAAATCCCGCTGCCTGCACCATGTTTCTCGGAACACATACATAAATGCCCCTGCAGGAATTGATGATCATGCTCATAGGCGAACCCGTATGCCAGATGCCTTCCAGCCTGTGCCCCCTTGTGCGGATGATCATGGGGGCTTTTTGACCACCCCTGGTTCTGTATTGAAGGGTAGCAAGATCATCTGTCATAGGCTGAAGCCCGTAGATGAGATAATCAAGGTATTGTATTTCAGCTATAGGCCTCAAACCCCTCATCGACATGCCTATCCCCTGCCCAATGATTGTCGCCTCTCGGATGCCCGTGTCAAATATCCTTTTCTCCCCATACTTATCCTGCAAGCCGGCAAACCCCTGGTTCACATCACCAATCTTCCCAAGGTCTTCCCCGAAAGCGAACAAGTAAGGGTTTTTCTCAAAATGTGCATCAAAACATCTATTCAGGATCTCAAATCCGTTCATCAGCGGTGCATCATCTGCATATTGAGCAGGCACTTGTTTGATGTTATGTGTTGCCAGTTCTGAGTGGCTGTGCAGGTGAGAATTATACCTGTTGAAGTTAATGGTTTCATATTCTTTCAACCAGCTAATTATGTTATCTCTTTCCTGCGTTACTTCTCCGGCAGTTACGTACAGGGCAGATTTCAGGGCCTTCATAACATCCCTACGGGAAGGGTCAAGTGTTTTTTGCAATTTTTCCTTGATGTTGCGTACTTCAGAGTTGTGTTCCGTTACAGCGGCAAGGTCATCCAGTAGACTAAAAGCTACATCTATGTCGGCTTTAATAGACGAAAGGTATTTCGCCCAGGCGGTTTTTTGAACAGCCCTTGCTTCCAGTTTGGCTTCTTCCTGAATTTTTTCTAACTCTTCATTTGTTGCGATAGAGTTACTTACAAGCCATTCCTGCATTTTTTTTATACAATCCATTTTCTCTTCCCATTCAAGCCTTTCTTTGTTTTTGTAACGTTCATGAGAGCCTGAGGTAGAATGTCCCTGTGGCTGAGTGATCTCCTTTACATGAAACAGAACGGGTATATGTTCTTCACGACAAAGCTTTATGCCTTCTTCAAAGGTTTGCATGAGAGATGGATAATCCCAGCCTTTCACTTCATAGATGCGGATCCCCCTACCCTCATCATCTAACTGAAATCCAGCAGTTATCTCTGAGATATTCTCTTTCGTTGTCTGGTATTTTTGAGGAACGGAAATCCCGTAGCCATCATCCCACACAAACACGGCCATGGGTATTTTCATCACCCCGGCGGCATTCAGGGCTTCCCAAAATAACCCCTCTGAAGTACTGGAGTCACCTATAGTTACGAAGGTTACTTCATTGCCTGCATGTGAAAACGGGGTGTTTTGCAGGAGTTCATTTTCTCTGTACACTTTGGAAGCCAGTGCCAGTCCGACTGCCCTCGCCATCTGGCTTGCTGTTGGTGAAGTATCTGCTGAACAGTTCTTCATGTTTTTCAACTCTTTCCAATTGCCCTTTTCATCTAAGCTGCGAGTGGCAAAATGCCCGTTCATCTGCCTTCCGGCTGAGGCGGGATCTTCATTAACATCAGGAATTGCATAGAGTTGTGCGAAAAATTCATCAAGGTTACTCATGCCAGATGCGAACATAAAAGTCTGGTCCCTGTAATATCCCGACCGGAAATCTCCTTCCCTGAAAACCCTTGCCATGGCAAGCTGAGCCACTTCTTTCCCATCTCCGAATATGCCGAACTTGGCCTTTCCTGTAAGCACTTCTTTCCTCCCAAGCAAACTTGCTTCCCTGCTCAGGCAGGCAAGGTGAAAGTCATTAAGAGTTTCTTTTTTAAATTCTTCAAAACTGATTGAAGGGTGTACATTGGTTTGCGGCATATTTTTACAATTGTTGCAAAGGTATTGAAGATAAAAGTTAGCCTGTGCATCTCTCTCTGTTGATCCAAAAAGTTAAAATCGGGACAGAAGAAAAGCATTTTCTTAGCAGGAACCTGCAGGGCATAATGTTTGCTGTTTTGCTGCGACAAAATTTTTGTTCCGTATGAAATACCTTAATTTTGTTTAATCTCAAATCGGTAAACCAATAAAAATTCAATTGATTATGAAAAAATTGTTCACACTTTCAGCAGTAATTATCGCCTTAACAGGCATAGCTTTTTCCCAGGTTCCTTCCGCACCCGGAAATACTGTTACCGCCCCTAACGATAACCCGAATGCCCCTGAATTCAAGTGGGTGGAAGAAACACATGACTTCGGAACAATTCCACAGGGAATTCCGGTACAGAACAAGTTTGAATTCACAAACACAGGTAAAGAGCCCCTTATAGTTTCCAATGTTCAGAAAACCTGCGGATGTACGGTTACTGACTGGACAAAAGAGCCAATTGCTCCCGGCGCAAAAGGGTTTGTGATGGCTGAGTATAACGCCGCAAAAGAAGGACCTTTTACAAAGGCGATCACTGTTCAGAGCAATGCAAAAACTCCCAGTATCAAATTGTATTTTAAAGGAACTGTTCAAAAATCTGAGAATACAGGCAGCGTTCCTGAGCAACAAACCATCTTCAACAATAACTAATCAAGCATAGAGCATTTATATGAAAAAGATTTTTACAGCTTTCCTCCTTACAGTTTGTGTTGGATTTCTTGTTCAAGCGCAAACTCCTGTTGAGTCACCATCTTTTCAATGGGTAAGTGAAGTATATGATTTCGGCAACATTCCGCAAGGAATTCCTGCCGTAGCTTCATATGAATTCATTAACACTGGTAAGTCAGCATTAATTATTACTGATGTACAAAAAACCTGTGGGTGTACAAATACGGAGTGGCCACAAGAACCAGTTATGCCGGGGCAAAAAGGAACGATAAAGGCTACTTATAATGCTGCCAGTGATGGTGCATTTACAAAAGCAATTACCGTGAACAGTAATTCATCAACGCCTTCTGTGAAACTGACATTTAAAGGAACCGTTGTGAAAGAATCTTCAGCACCTGAAAATCAAACGATATTCAATTCAGGGAATTAAAATAGTTTTACTTTTTCTGTCTAGAAACTCCGCAAGACTTTTTTTGCGGAGTTTTTGTTTTTAAGAACCCGCTTCTGCAAGGCCTGAATATTTGCAGGCACAGGATTATCTTTACAGCATGCCAACCATCTCTCATAGAGGCGAAGAAATGCCTGCCTCCCCTATCAGGAAATTAGTTCCGTTTGCTGAAAAGGCGAAGTTGAAAGGAATAAAGATTTACCATCTCAACATCGGCCAGCCCGATATTGAAACACCGAAACAAATGTTGGATGCCGTGAAGAATACAAACCTGAAAGTGCTGGAATACTCTCACAGTGCTGGTTTTGAAAGCTACCGCCGAAAACTTGTACAGTACTATAAAAAATGCGGCATTGAATTAAATCATCATCACATTATGATCACTACCGGAGGCAGCGAAGCCATTCTGTTCAGTTTGATGAGTTGTTTAGATGCCGGTGACGAGATCATAATTCCTGAACCTTTGTATGCAAATTATAATGGTTTTACTATTGCTGGAAATATTGTTGTAAAACCCATCACTTCAAAAATTGAAACTGGTTTTGCTTTACCCCCTGTTTCTGAATTTGAAAAACTCATCACATCCAAAACAAAAGCAATTCTCATTTGTAACCCCAACAATCCTACGGGTTATCTCTACTCAAAAGATGAATTGATGCAGTTGCGGGAAATTGTTTTAAAATATAATTTATTTCTTTTTGCTGATGAAGTGTACCGTGAATTTGTGTACGATGGCAAAGAACACTTTTCGGTTTTAAATATGCCAGGGCTTGATGATCATGTTGTGCTGATGGATTCCATCTCTAAAAGATATTCAGCCTGCGGGGCAAGGATCGGTGCTTTGATATCAAGGAATAATAAAGTGATGGAAACTGCTCTCAAATTTGCACAGGCTCGATTAAGCCCGCCAACATTAGAACAGATTTTAGCCGAAGCATTTTTAGAAGTACCTGAAAGTTATTTTAATGAAGTAGAGAAAGAATATGTTGAGCGTAGGAATTTATGTGTACAAAGACTGAATGCGATGGAAGGCGTAACCTGCCCCACACCGGGCGGGGCATTTTATGCCATTGCAAGGCTGCCGATAGATGATTCAGATAAGTTTTGTCAATGGCTGCTGGACTCTTTCCATCATAATAATGAAACTGTGATGCTCGCTCCGGCAACGGGATTTTATTCAACCCCGGGATTAGGAAAAAATGAAGTACGAATTGCTTATGTTTTAAATAAGAATGACATTAACAGAGCGATGGACTGTTTAGAAGCAGCATTGAAAGGATATCCCGGCAGAACTCTTGTAAACACTATGGCTGAAACAACGTTTTAATATGAGCGGCAAACCGGGCTCGAACCGGCGACTTTCAGCTTGGGAAGCTGACGCTCTACCAACTGAGCTACTGCCGCTTAACCACTACAAATATAAGTTTTCTTACTCAAAAACTGGTTTGTCACGAAATGGCATCGTGTGATGAAAGATAATTTCGTAAAATTGCAGAAATTTAGCTGACAATATTACAGCTAATGATTTTCACCTCTTAATTTTATCAAACAATTGGAGCATCATTCAATTACCCTTGCCGGGATTCTTATAACTGAACCGGGAACTTGTTTTACTGATATCATTCTGTCAGTTCTCTGTTTTTTTCTCTATTGGAAGGTGAAGAAAGATTTTGCCAGCAGCCATTTTATTAATGCATGGAAGTATTTTTTTCTTTTTATGTCTATCTCCACAGGTATAGGTGTATTTGTTCATGGGTTCAAAAGTTACTTCTTTCCCCTCTTATATCATTACACTTGGTTAGCAATGAACATTTCAGCAGCAGCGGCTTCTTATTTTACGCTCAGGGCAATGTCAAAATTTGTATCAAGAAATGTGAAAGAGAGAAAAAAAATAAACGCATTGAATCTTTTTCTTTTCAGCGGATTTGTTTTTGTAACCCTTTTATTTAACAACTTCGAAATTGTAAAGATTTATATCGCAATAGCTGTCACCTGTAATTTCCTTGTACATCTTATCGGGCACTTCAGAGAAGATGCCGCTAGCAGATTTATTATGCTTGGAATGTTCATTTCATTCTTTACAATTTTCATTCATTCCACACAGGTTATTTATAATGCCTGGATTGATTACAAATCCATAAGCCATCTCATCATGATGATGAGTATTCTACTAGTTTACAGGGGTGTAAAGGTCACCCATGCTAAACTGGAAACTTCATTTATCAGAAATTAAAAACCCATTCTGCTTTTGGCGAACGGGTCTTTCTTGGTGCGCTATAATAATAGAAATAGGATGTAATCTTTTATTCTGCTAAAATTGTTTTATTTTCTTTAATTCTAGCACTCTTGCCTTTCAAATCTCTCAGGTAGAATATTCTTGCCCTGCGTACTTTACCCACTTTATTAACTTCAATTTTTTCAATATTGGGCGAAAACAAAGGGAAAATCCTTTCTACTCCAATTCCATTTGATATCTTACGAACTGTGAAGGTTTGTGTACGTCCCTGGCCTTTACGCTGAATCACATCGCCTTTAAACTGCTGTACCCGACTTTTATCGCCTTCTACAATTTTATAGTGTACAGTTACATTATCTCCAGCCTTAAACTGCGGGTATTCTTTGCCTGCAATCAAGTCCATTTCCAGATTCTTAATAAAGTCCATAATCTTCTTTTTTAAACGGGCTGCAAAAATACAAATTCAGCCCTGCAAATTCAAATTCTGCTAACCTATTAGTCCAGGTCGGCGCTGTTTAGTGCGTTTCACAGCTTGTTCATACCTCCAATCTTCAATATTTGCAGCATGGCCGCTTAATAGTATTTCCGGTACTTTCCAGTTATTAAACACCGCCGGACGGGTATATACAGGTGGTGCTAGTAAGTTATCCTGAAATGAATCGGATAAGGCCGAGGTCTCATCATTCAACACTCCTGGAATAAGCCTCCCGATTGTATCCACCACTACAGCAGCCGCTATCTCTCCACCGCTCAAAACATAGTTTCCGATGGAGATCTCACGGGTAATCAGATGTTCCCTTACCCTTTCATCCACCCCTTTATAATGTCCGCATAACAAGATAATATTTTCCTGGAGTGAAAACTGGTTAGCAATCTTCTGATCAAGCAGTTCCCCATCCGGGCTTAGATATATTATTTCATCGTACTGCCTTTCCTTGTTTAATTGATTGATACAGTTAAAAATTGGTTCAATCATTAGCACCATTCCTGCACCGCCGCCAAACTGATAATCGTCAACTTGTTTATGATTGAATGAAGAATACTCCCTGAGGTTGATGACATTTATCTCAAGCAGGTTTTTTTCCTGTGCCCGTTTTAAAATACTGTGCTGAAACGGTGAGATGAGTAATTCAGGAACTACGGAAATGATGTCAATGCGCATTTTTGTTTTACTTAGACTTTATAATTTAAACCATTGTTATAATTCGAGTAATCCTTCAGCAATGTTCAGGCAAATGATTTTTTTATTCTTATCCCAATTAATTATTATATCATCATGAAATGGAAGCAAGATGTTTTTGCCATTATATTCCACCTCAAGCAAATCATACTCTTGCATGTGTAGCGTTTCAACTACCCTGCCTATTTCATTTTTATCTTGATCAACTACAATATAGCCTTCAATAGTTTCCTCATCACCTTCTGTTTGCATAAGCATTTCCTGTTTTGCAAATACAGGTTTTTTTGCAAACATTCCCGCATCCTCTTTTGTGTTGATATCCTCAAATTGGATGAAGGCTTCAACAGGATTCAGGTATTCAATTTCCTTTATGAAAAAAGGCATTTTATTTCCTTTCTGCAAAAGAAAAAGAGCCTCCGAAACGGAAAGCTCCTTTATTGGTTCAGTAAAAATAATTCTCAAATGCCCCTTCACACCGTGTGTGCGAACTACGTAACCAACTTCTGCAAGTTCGCCGGAGCTCAAAGTTATTGTTCGTTAGATGGTTCTTCTGCAGAAGTTTCGGCGGTTGCTTCAGAAACAGTTTCTTCAACTGCGGCTTCAGTTTCAGCTACAACTTCTTCACTTGCTTTTTCAGCATCAGCAATAGCTTTTTTTGCTGCTTCTTCTCGTGTTTTACGTTTTGCTTCAATCCTCACCATCTCTTCAGCTTTCGCTTTCAGTTTATTATCCTCAACAGATTTCACATGATCCATTACAGCGCCTTCATGGGTTTTTACCCATTCTGCAAATTTTTCTTCTGCAACCTCCATAGTCATGGCGCCTTTTTTTACACCTCTCATTAGGTGTTTTTTGTATAGAACACCCTTGTATTTAAGGATTGCTTTTACTGTAGTGGAAGGTTCAGCACCGTTGTGCAACCACTGTAAAGCCTTGTCAATGTCTAATGTAATTTGTGCCGGAACCCTGGTGGGATTGTAATGACCAAGTCTTTCAATAAATTTCCCATCCCTGGGGGAAGTACTGTGTGCCACTACAATGTGATAGAAAGGAGCTTTCTTTCTTCCGTGGCGTTGTAAACGCATTCTTACCATAAATTTTTTTTTAAATAAATTAAAAAATGTCCCTGTTCAAACTGAATTAATCAGCGATTTAGGATTTGCGGGGCAAAGGTAATAAAAATGAAACATGTTGACAAGAAAAATGCTTATTCTTATCACTTATCATGAATTTTAGGGCACTTATCCTCAATTACACTTCAGTTCTCAACCTCTTGGTTTACATTTATGTCTAATAGAATAATAAATAAGCATTCTAAGTGAAAAGACGCTTCCTGTTATGCTTTTACCTTCACTTATTCTGGGGAGTTGTTTTGCAAGCTCAAAACCCGCTTTCTTATCGCATTTTTCCTGATGATATTTATCTATCTTCCACAGTCTATTTTGTATTCCAGGATAGTAAAGGGTTCATCTGGCTCTGTACAGATGCCGGAGTTTACAAATACAACAGTTATGATTTTGAGCATTTTTCCACAGCGAATGGGTTACCAGATAATGAAATCTTTAGAGTCTATGAAGATAAAAAAGGGCGCATCTGGTTTATGTCGCTAAATGGGAAACCCTCTTTTTACTTTAACGAACAACTCTACACCTCCTCAAACAATAAATTACTTTCTGAAATAAAATTCAGCAAGATGATGATTTCTGAGTGTGAAGATGAGGAAGGAAATTTATACATCAGCTCAAAAGATAATATGATGTATAAGATTGACCGGGATGATAGGGTAAGCTTAATAAAAACTGGGAGGCAAACGAATTTATTATGGGTTTATGAAGACTCAGTTTATACAATTCCAGAACATTTGTTTTTCCGAAGTTATAACCCAAGGGGCGACTATGTAATTAACACAGTCTATGTCGGTGTAAAAAATATAATTTATCGTTCAACTGATTCAAAAAATTTTACACCATTTACAACATTACCTGAAGAATGTGAGGAAATAATTTACCTGAAGGTTCTCAATGATACAAGTTGTTATGTAGGAACGAGAAACGGCTTATTTATTCTTAACTTGCAAAACCCCGAATCTAACAAACACTATTTCAGGGGTTTTGGTATAACCTGTGTTGAAAAAGATTTTGAAGGAAACATCTGGCTTACCACTCTGAAGCACGGAGTTCATGTTATTCCTTCACTTGATGTAATAAAATTCAGCGATGATGTTTTTCCTGTGAAAAACATAACCTGCATAGAAAAAGACAGCTCAAACAACCTTTGGCTGGGAATGTCAAATAATAATTATGCGGTAATAACCCCTGATGGAAGAATATTTCAAGATGTTCTCGAATCACAAACTGTGCTTGATATATCCAGAATACGTCATTTTAATGAGGCTACCTGGATAGCCTCAAAAGCAGGTGTGTTAAGGATTATAAACGGAAGGAAAAAGTATTATCAAATTTATGCAAATGATATTCATATTGAAGAACCTGATAATGTTTTTATAGGAGTTGAATCCGGATTAAAATTCAACTTTAACATTTTTGAAAGCCAAATTGATTATTTGCTAAAAAAAAATCAAAGTGAAAAAGAATTCTCAATAGTTAATGCAAGGTGTAATGCAATAATTGGCGGGGATAAGGGAGAAGTTTGGTTTGGTACTTCACAGGGTTTATTCTGTTACAAGGATGAATTGGTTCTTGAAATGGGCAAATTAAATCCGCTTTTCAATTCTTTTATAAGGGATCTTGTATATGATTCTAAAACACAGCGGCTTTTTGTGGCTACAAACAACAATGGCGTTTTGGTGGTAAAAAAAGGAAACCTTGAATTCTCCATTTCTTCAGCAAACGGGCTTCCCTATAACGATTGTTATGCCTTAAAAATAGACAGTGTTGGAAATCTTTGGATTGGAGCAAGTAATGTACTGGTGAAACTAGATGCACAAAAAATACAACCTAATTCTAATTTCATTTTTTCTAAAGCAAATTTTTATGCCACCAGAGTTTTTGATATTGAAATTGTTCGGGATAAGTTGTACCTGGCTACAGAAGAAGGCCTCATTGCCTTTTCAGGTAAAGATATCTTTACTCAGTATATTATCCCTCCCCTTATATCAATAACGGATTTTAAGGTGAACAATGTTTCTCACATTATGAATTCTGAGAAGAACTTCCCCTATTTTGAGGATGACATCAACATAAGCTATTCCGGTATATCTTACACTGATAGGCAAAACCTTCAATATGAATACCAGCTTGAAGGGTACGACACTACATGGCAAAAAACGATTGAACGGAATATAATTTACAATTCGCTTTCACCAGGGAAATACCTATTTAAGGTAAGAGCGCTCAATAATTCGGGTATCCAAAGTCAGACAGAAATAATGAGTTTTTATATTGGAAGACCTTTTTGGCAAACCTGGTGGTTTTATGCAGGGGGCTTTTCACTTATTTCATCAATTATTTATTTTTCATGGAGGAAAAGATTAGCGAATATCAAAGCGAAATTTACAGGAGAAAAAACAAAAATAGAGGTTGAAAAAAAACTTATCGAGCTTGAACATAAAGTGTTACGCCTGCAAATGAATCCGCATTTTATTTTCAATACACTTAACTCAATTAAAGGATACTATGCAGAACATGATTCAACAAAAGCCAATGAATATATTTCGAAATTTTCCAAACTGCTGCGCACTATTCTTGAAAATACAGAACAGGTAATTTCTCTTGATAAAGAAACTGAAACATTGAACCTCTACCTTGAACTCATGCAATTGCGTTATCAGGATATGTTTAACTACACGATTCAAATAGAGGATGGAATAGATGCCGCTAAAACAGGCATCCCTGCTATGCTTCTGCAACCTTTTCTTGAAAATTCAATTATTCACGGCATCATTCCCAAAGGCTTTCCGGGTTTGTTAAATATCAGTTTCAAAAAAGAAAACAGTGAGCTTGTTTGTTCCATCACTGACAATGGTATTGGGCGGAATGCAGCAACTTTAATGAATAAGAATAAAGAACATCATTCTATGGCTACCCAGGTAGTTCAGGAATTTCTTCACACATTAAATTCGAACAACAATTCAAACCAATTTAATCTCATTATTCATGATCTGTTTGATACTCAAAACCAAGCTTCAGGCACACAGGTGATTATTCGTTTACCCTTTATAAATATCATTTAAAATGAAAAGTGCAATAATAATAGATGATGAAAAGCATGCCCGTTCAGCGCTGCGACATGAAATTGAACATCACTGTCCTGAACTTCGTTTGGTGGGTGAGGCGGCAAGTGTTTCAGAAGCAGTTGAACTAATTGAGAAATTAAACCCAAAGGTTATTTTTCTTGACATTAAACTGAGTGATGGATTCGGCTTTGATGTGCTTAACAATGCTGAAGTTTCTTCAGCGGATGTTATCATAACCTCCGCTTATTCTGAGTATGCGCTAAAAGCAATTAAAGCAAATGTTACTGATTACTTGCTGAAACCTGTTGATGCTAATGATCTGAAAACCGCAATTGCTAAAATTCTAAAAAACACAGGAAAGAAGGGAGAAATAGTTTCCGAAAAAACCCAATATAACCAGCAAAACAAAATAACTTTTCATACTCCGGACGGGATATTTATTGTACAGATAGCTGACATTATAAGTTGTACTTCTTATGGAAATTACTGTTTTGTAAATTGCAAAGGCGGAAAACGTATCATGGTTTCCAAAACAATGAAAGAGCTTGAACTACAGTTTACTGAATATGGCTTTGAAAGAGTTCATCACAGTTACATTGTAAACATGAGTCAAACTATTTCATACAAGAGTAAACAAGGCAGCGAATTACTTATGAGTGATAACTCTGTCATCCCTGTTTCAATCAGAAAAAAAGCCCGTTTACTGGCTCGTCTTGAAGAGCTTAACAACAAATAAAAAAACCGCTCCAATTTTTAATTGAAGCGGTTGGCATTAAAAGCAAGGGATATATGCATTAATATGCCTGGCAAAGTTTCCTTTACCTTTCAAGCAGAGGTGTGTTAACGGGTTATAATAAGCTTTTCCGTCATTCTGCCTCCGGCATTTGTACTTATACTTACGTAATACATCCCTGATGGCAATTCATTTACAGCGATCACATGAGAAATTTCTTCACCTGCCTTCGTTTGTATCTCAGGTAAAAATATATTCTGTTTTTGACCTGCAGCGTTATAGATTTCAATGTAGGCAGTTGCATCTTCATCAGATATAAATACTATTTCTGCCGTATTTGATGCAGGATTCGGGAAAATACTGATTGGGTTATCACTAATAACAACATCATCACCCAACTTCATCCAGCATGCTCCAAGTGTCCAGCCGCTCAGGAGTTTTGACGGAACTTGAGAAACACTGTAACATTTTGTAGTTCCTGCTTTACACATATAAACCTTTGTAAGTGATGGTCCGCAACGAACATCTTTATGTGTTACTACAACATTATCAGTTGAAGAACATCCGTAGTAATCAGTTACAGTAAGTGTGTAGGTGGTTGTAGCAGTTGGGCAAACAGAAATAGAAGCAGTTGTAGCCCCTGTACTCCACAGATATGTTTTAGGATCTGAACCGCCTGTACCACTGCCTGTTAATGTTACGCATGTGGGGCCGTATCCTTGTGTTATAGTTTGATCGGCACCTGCATTTGCGGTTGGAACTGGATGGGTATAAACAACAACATCATCAAAGTCAGTGTTTCCCAAAGCATCTGTAACTGTTAGAGTATATGTAGTACTTACTATTGGACTCACAGTAATTGAAGGTGTAGTTGCCCCGGTACTCCAGGAATAAGTATAGGGAGCCGTTCCACCACTTGCCGTTCCATTAATCGTAACGCTTGATCCATTACAAAGACTTAATTCAGGTGCACCAACGTCTGCTATTACACCGAAGTTGATCTCCATGTCTGGGTTTCCATTACATCCGTACCCTGGTACAATAATTCCGGCAGATTCAGCACCACCTATCAGTATCTGATTTGGCATTGCATTCGTAACAAAAGTAAAAGTGATACAGTAGGAACCTGCAGTTCCGTAACCGCCTTCAATGGTTGTCCACCATGGGGAAGCTGTGTAAGTATCCAGATCATACACAAGATACTCTAACCCGCCATAGGTTAATGGTGCTAGAGCTGCATAAATTGCCCCAGTTTGCGGGCTAGTTAAATTTGTAGGGTAAGAAGCAAAAGTTGCCCCACCACCAGACAAACCTACAGCCCAGGTGTAAGTGTTTTGTTCAGCACCGTATTCAGTGGTGCTTAACCCACCGCCAGCGCAGAAGCTTACTGTGAACTCATATTGCCCGCCGCCCAAGTCAGTCATTGAAACTAAATTAAGCGATGAATAATTACAGGCAAGTGTAATCTCAGCAATAAGTAATAAAATGAATGTGTGTGTTAGTGTTTGAATGATCCTTTTCATAGTTTTCAATTTAGAATGAAGAATTTTTTATTTCTGTAAAAATAGATTTGTACCCAATGCGGAATTCAGGAAAATGATACCTGCATAAATGATAGTGATAAGTGAAGTACAATAAGGGATAACTGTTTACCTGAGATATAAACTGCTTAACTCATTTCTATGTAGTTCAGGTCTTTGCTGAAAGTTTCTTTTACGGAAAAGATGGCAATAAATGCCAACAGGATAGATATGCCGCCAACTATTAATGCCGAATTGACATTTCCTGAAGATGAGGCGAGCGCCGAGAATCCAAGGGTAAGTGGAACTACAGTTCCCCGCACAAAGTTGGGTACAGTAGTGGTAACTGTTGCACGAATGTTTGTTCCAAATTGTTCTGAAGCAATAGTTACGAACAATGCCCAATACCCTGTTACACATCCCAGGAGGAAACACATTAGTTTGAAAAGGAAAAGAGAATCACTTTTTGTGAAAACATATATTACAGTGAGGATAACTGTTGCTATGAGATATCCAATCACAATCTTTTTTCTGCTTTTAAACCACTGACTTAGTAATCCACTTAACAAGTCGCCAACACTCAAACCAATGTAAGCAAGCATAATGGCGCTTCTTCTTATTTCAATTCCTTTTTCCCCGGAAACATCAATACCCCATTCTCCCGCAAATTTATCAGAAAACTTCATGAGTACACCTATGCAATACCATACAGGTACACCAATGAGAATACAGAATATATATTTTTTGAAACGTTCCATGTTTGTGAATAGGGATAAAAAATTTCCTCTTGAAACATTTTGTTGTTTCACATCATCAAACATTCCGCTTTCAAATGTTCCGAAACGAAGCATTAGGAGAAGTAATCCTAACCCGCCACCAATGTAATAGGAAATTCGCCAGTCAACATGCCCGGTTATGTAAAATGCAGTAACAGCACCCAAAGCCCCAACGCTTACAATAACCATAGTGCCTAGCCCCCGTTTTTCTTTTTGCAAAATTTCTGCAACTAATGTAATGGCTGCCCCGAGTTCACCGGCTAATCCCAACCCAGCAAAAAATCTTACAATAGAATATTGCAAGGTGTTCTCCACAAAACCGTTTAAAATATTTGCAACTGAATATAAAATGATACTTCCAAACAAGATGGATTTTCTGCCTTTCAAATCTCCTAAAATTCCCCACACAATGCCACCGATGAGCATGCCGAACATTTGAAAATTAAAAAGTTTTATATCCCAGTAATCTATTTCAGTTTTCTCAGTTATGCCAAGATCTTTCAGGCTTTGTTTGCTTACAAGGTTAAAAAGCTGTAGATCATAAATATCAACAAAATAACCCAAGGCGGCAACTATAACTGTAAGGCTGAGTACGGTATGTTTTTTTCCGGATGCAAGAGTCATGTAGAAGTTTGGTTATTATACGGCTTGAAGATAAATTATTTCTTTTCATAAATCAAAAAGGAATAAGCATGCGGGTTTTTTTCATCAGCAGGATGTTCTTGAGCACTTGCAAGAATCCACTCATCGGTTTTAAGTTCAGGAAAAAAAGTATCGCCATCATAATGAGCATGAATTTTTGTAAGGTAAATTCTGTTTACAAAGTGCAACACTTGCTTGTAAATTTCGCCACCGCCCAATACCATCACCTCCGTTTCCTCTTTTAAAACAGGATGTTGCATTGCATCTTGCACATCATTTACCACTATTGAATCCTCTGAAACAAAACCTTTGTCCCTTGTAACGATAATAAATTTTCTTCCTGGAAGAACTTTATTACCAAGGGAGTTATAACTTTTTCTCCCAAGAATGCACCATTTACCCATGGTTTTTTCTTTAAACCACTTTAAATCGCCTTTCATTTTCGGCCAGGGCATATCACCTTTATAACCAATCACATGATTTTCTGAAGCAGCTACAATGATGGAAAACTTCATACACTCACTTTCGCTTTTATATGCGGGTGGGGGTCATAATTCACCAACTCAAAATCGTCGATGCTGAAATCAAAAATGTTTTTTATTGCTGGGTTTATCTTCATTTGAGGCAGATGTCTGGGTTCTCTCGTGAGTTGTAACCGTGCCTGTTCAATATGATCATTGTATAAATGCACATCACCAAAAGTATGTACAAAATCCCCGAGCTCAAGTTCGCATACCTGTGCAATCATCATGGTTAGCAATGCATAGCTTGCAATATTGAAAGGGACACCAAGAAAAGTATCTGCACTTCTCTGATACAACTGGCAACTCAATTTATTCTCTGCAACGTAAAATTGAAACAAACAGTGGCAGGGCGGCAAAGCCATTTTTTCAATTTCACCAACATTCCATGCGCTTATAATAAGCCTCCTGCTGTCTGGGTTTTTTTTGATCTGATTTATAAGATTACTTATTTGATCTATATGCCTCCCATCCGATGTTGGCCAACTGCGCCATTGATAACCGTAAACTGGCCCCAGGTTCCCATCGGTATCAGCCCACTCATCCCAAATACTTACATTATTTTCCTTCAGGTATTGAATATTTGTTTCGCCTTTCAAAAACCAAAGTAATTCATGAATGATACTTCTTGTATGCAATTTTTTAGTAGTAAGTAAGGGAAACCCATCTTGTAAATTGAACCTCATTTGATGCCCGAACAAACTTAAAGTCCCGGTTCCGGTTCTATCAGATTTCTGTACACCTTCATCCAATATTTTTTGCAAAAGATCAAGATATTGTTGCATGCCGTAAAATTACAGTATTGATTCAGTATGCCTGAGTTATGTGTAAAACTCTCCACAGGTAATGCACAACTTTTCAAATAAATGTTTCTAACTTTCTGCAAAACAAACTATTATGCTAAACGATCTACTTAATCAAGACAACTGGCTATCTGTTTTGTTAGCTGCTGTTGCATACTGGGTGGTGGGAGCCATCTGGTACGGAGTTCTCGGAAAAACCTGGATGAACGCTGCCAATTTAACGAAAGAAAAAATTGATTCTGGTTCAAAAATCATTTACCTCTACACTTTTATCCTTGAATTCATCATCGTCCTTGCAATGGGTACATTGATGGACGCCAGCGGTATCATTCATGTATCTGATGCTGTTCAATTTGGGGCAATTGTCGGCCTCATACTCAGCGGATTTACTACCTGGGTGCATTATATGTACACCGGGCAAAAGCGGGATTTATACTGGATTGACGCTGGTTATACAACAATAGCAAGCATTGTTGCTTGTGTAATACTCACAGTGATGTAATTCTAACGAAGACTTTTAAACCAGGCCAATTGATTGGTCTGGTTTTTTTGTTTTTGTAACCATAGTTATAAAAAATGCAAGCAACATGAGAAGGATGCAGGCAATAACATTGTACCAGAGATACCCTACTTCGATGGTTGGTGTATTCCAATCAAAACGAACAGAAAAGTCTATATAAAAAATAAACAACTGGGTAATAACCGCTGCTATAAAAACAGCATTTCCTTTCACCTTTTTTAATATAAATGCCGTAAGGAAAATCCCCAGGATGGTTCCGTAAAATAAACTTCCAAGAATATTTACAGCTTCAATCAGGTTATCAAATAATGAACATATTAATGCAAAACCAATCGCAAAAGCCCCGAAAAGAATGGTGCTAAGTTTTGAAATGAACAGGTGTTTTGTTTCACTGATTTGCCGGTTAATGAATCTTTTATATACATCCACTGAAAATGTAGCACTCAGTGCATTTAAAGCAGATGAAGTTGCCCCCATACTTGCGCAAAAGATTACTGCGAACAGCAAGCCTACAATGCCAACAGGTAGATAATTCATTACAAAATGCATAAACACATAATCATTGTCAGATGAAATTTTAGGGTTTACTGCTGTAATAAGTTTGTTAATGGAATCTTTTACTGCTCGTTCGCCAACATATACTTCTTTTAAATCAGCGCTTGCTAATTCCATTCCATCTGCATCATGTTTTTGAAACTGATCTGTAAATGCATCTAATTCCTCTTCCTTCAAAAGAATATTTGTTTTGAGTTGAGATTCTAATCCCTTAAGCGAATCAGCATAAACGGAATTCTGTGTTTGTTCATATGCAACTTCATTAAAATAAACAGGTGGTTGATTGAACTGATAGAACACAAATAACAGAACGCCTATGAGCAAGATAAAAAGCTGGACAGGTATTTTCAGCAATCCGTTGAATATTAACCCCAGCTTACTCTCACGGGCATTCTCTCCGGTTAAGTACCTTCCAACCTGGCTTTGATCCGTTCCGAAGTAACTGAGTTGCAAAAACAATCCGCCAATAATTCCTGATATAATATTATACCTGTTGCCCCAGTTAAAATTTCCGTTTTCATCTATGCCATCAGAAATAATATGCATCTTTCCCAGTACACCCGCAATTTGTAAACTCTCGCTAAAATTTACATATTCACTCAAATAATAAATTAAATACCCGAAAGCTGTAAACATGCCAAGATAGATCACAAGCATTTGTTGTTTATGCGTAACTGAGATTGCTTTTGAACCTCCGTTTGCAATGTACAGGGTAACTAAAATCCCAATAAACAAAACTGTGAAGTGCAAACTCCATCCAAGCAATTGTGAAAGGATAATACTCGGAGCATATAAAGTAATACCTGTAGAAAATGCCCGCTGAATGAGAAATAAAAATGCTGTAAGAGTTCTAGTCTTTACATCAAACCTGTTCTCTAAATATTCATAAGCTGTGTACACTTTTAGTTTGTAATACATCGGGATAAAAAAAATACATATTATTACCATGGCGATGGGAAGCCCGAAATAAAATTGAATAAACCCTAAACCATCTGCGTAAGCCTGTCCTGGGACTGAAAGAAAAGTAATAGCACTAGCTTGTGTTGCCATCACACTGATACAAACAACCCACCATTTATTTTCACTATTTCCCTTTAAAAACGAGTCAAGATTTTGATTTCGCCGGGTTTTATACATGCCGTACAAAACAATAAAAAGGATTGTGCCAAGCATGATGAGCCAGTCAATGGTATTCATGGTAAGTACAAGTTTGTTACTCTGGAGTAAATAATGATTTGCAGAATAAGAAATACAATAACTATAATGTACCAGGTTTGCCAGTATTTTTTCTCAGAGTTCATATTTGTTTCCCGCTGGTAGCGCTAATTATTGAAGTTAAATAGTTACATTATTCAATCAAATTTGCGGGAGTCTATTTTTCATATTCAATCAAATTTACAATCAACCTGTAGGCTCCAGCAACACCTGCTGGTAACTCACGAAAAAAAGCAATACCTGTATAAATAAAGGCCCCTTCACCGTAATCAGCAATAATTACACTTCCGTTTTGCGGTTTCTCATTCGGATCTGTAAATGCAAGCGGGGCTTGATATTCCGGGGATAATTCTTCAGCAAAATAAATTCCTCTTTCCTGAATCCAGCCCTTAAAATCTTCTTGTGAAATTTTGTTGGGATAATTTAACACCGGATGATCAGGCAATAAAAATTCTACCGGGGAATTTTCATCTGTCACCCTTCCCCTGCCAATTTTAAATTTGTAAGGGCCTATGTCTTGTCTGTAAATATCCCAATTGGTTGAATATTGTGTAATCACTAACCCGCCCTCTTTTACATAATTCATTAAAATGTTTTGATTGTCGGCTAAAGTTTTTGAAACATTATAAGCCCGCACACCAACAATTACAACATCATACTTCTTTAACTCATCAACAGAAATCTGTTCAGGTTTTATTGTGGTTATATTTAACCCAAGCTGTAGCAAATTCTCATCAACTTTATCTCCTGCGCCTTCTATGTAAGCGATCTTTTTTGAAGGGATTTTTGTGTCAACTTTCACAAATTTAATTCTCGCAGGTTCTAATATTGTTTGACGAGGAATATGTTCATAGTCGATAATATTTACAGATTCTGCAAAAATAAACTGTTGCCGATCTCCTGAATTTTGAGTACTATATGCAATACTGAATGTATTGTTTTTAGCATTCTCATCCGGTGTAATATTAAAATGTAAATATTTTGATTCCCCTTTGTTTAATTTAACTGCCCGGAGTTCAGGTGCTACTTTCCATTGCCATTCGTCTTCAGCGGTGAGATAAATGGAGTCTATATTTTTATTTGCTGAGATTTTTGCTGAAATATTTATGTTCTCATTTAAACCAAAAGGAATAACCGTGAAATCTAAATTTACAGTAACCATTGGGATGATTTCTACAGGTTTATATATTTCCCCTTTCACAGCATCAGTTTCTTTATAAACCATACCTCTCCTTATAGCAAATCTTTTATCTCCAATTTTAATAGTATAAGTAAATGAAACTGCCGGATCATTTTCGGGCTTTCCAATCATTAATTGGCTTTGTGCATTAAATAATCCATCATAATCTCCATCAAGCCAATAAGGTGAAGAAGCAATACCGCCCGGTATAATGAGTTGAATGGTGTCATTTAGATTTTTCTCCGAAATCAAATTCTTATTGAGTATTACAGTTTCATTAAAACACGAGTAAGAATCAACACTAACGGGATATTCAGCCCGTAATAACATATTATTAAACACTTTCAAAGTATCCTCATTTGCCACCATGTCTTTTTCCGCCACGGGCTCAAGCCACAATCCCAAACAGGCTACAAGAATATTCTGTAATTGCTGTTTCTTAAACTCAATCAATTTATCCTGAGGCATTTTTTCTAACAGGTCATAAACTTTCAGAAGATCATCAACTGAATTTGCAGGTTTTAAAATATTATACTCAGCAATTATTTTTTCAAGAAACAATTTTATTTCACTGCCCTGCCTGTACCGTTCCCATGTTGTAGAAATCCCATCAAGAATATCCTTACATTGTGTTCCCTTTTTCAAATAAAGATATTCAATTTGTTCTCCCCTTGTAGGTGTGCTGCCAAAGCCCTGGCTTTTATGATTTGTTCTGCTATCTGCTGCAATTTCTCCATAACTTCTTCCGAGCAGAGGATTGTATCCGCCAACATCCATCGCCACAATGTTTTTATCCCCATTCTTGATTTGCTCGACAAGCTTATCATCCCATCGCAATGAAGTGTTCCAAAATATCCTCTGTGTTTGCCAAACAGAAACATATTTCAACTGTTCTGGAAATTTTGTGGGATCCGCAGCAGCATCAAAGGCTTCTTCAGCAAGCAAAGCGCTTACAGTATGCTGCCCATGACCGGCTCTTTCATCCGGTGGAAATCTTGTGATAATTACTTCAGGTCGAAAATTCCTGATTACCCAAACAACATCGGCAAGCAGGCTGTCATGCGGCCATATTGAATAAGTTTCTTCAGCGGTTTTTGAATACCCGAAATCAACTGCTCTAGTAAAAAATTGTTCACCACCGTCAAGCTTTCTCGCTGCCAGCAACTCCTGTGTTCTTATCAATCCAAGGTAAGCTCCCTGTTCCTCACCAATTAAATTTTGCCCGCCATCGCCTCTTGTTAATGATAAGTAACCTGTTCGCACTTTTCTTTCATTAGCCAGGTAAGTAATCATTCTTGTGTTCTCATCATCAGGATGTGCGGCGATGTATAACACACTACCGGTTGTGTTTAATTTTTGGATCTCAAGCAAAATACGGGATGAATTCCATTCTATTTGCTGAGAGAAAAGGGGTAAGGAAAAAATTAAAACTGAAAACAAAAACAGGTTACGCATTATTATAGCTTTAAATCTCAAAAATAAAAAACCTCCGTACATAAACGGAGGTCATTGAATATTCTTTGATAAACATTAAACGCTTGCGGGTAACTTAATGGTCATTACATAATTAATTCCCGGTACTGCATTCTCTGAATGTATTTCCTTTCCTTCTAACGAATTCCTGATATATTTTGTAACAAGGTTAACGCCACCACTCACATGTAACACATGTATCTTATTTTGTTCATCAAGAGTAAACACAATGGTAACAGTGCGTTCTTGCTTTATTTCATCTTCATAAGAGAGTTTATCATCTCCCGGATTTTGCTGGAATGGTGCTGAAACACTTTCCTTTTGAGGTTGAGATGTAGATTGTGGATCACCAACTAATACTTCTTCAGTACATGCTAAGACATAACCGCTTGTGAAACTCAGGAGGGATAGGAGTAATACAGTTAAGATTTTCATAATTTTTGTTTTGTGCAATGCCCTAAAAAGCATCGTGAAGTTAGAGTAATTTTAATCAAAATTTTATTTAATTAAGGAAATTTAACGCTATGACGCAGGAGTCTTAAGAAATGTTACAAGCAATGGCGGAAAAAAATACAGAAAAAATAGGGGGTCTGAGTCTCAGGCTGGCTAAAGCAAAAGATGTCAACATATTGTCAAGACTTGCTGAAACAACCTTTAGGGAGACTTACCAGGCATTTAATACCCCGGAAGACATGACAAAATACGTACAAACACATTTTACACAAGAGATTTTGTTGGCTGAAATTCTCCATCCTTTAGTAAGATGTTTTCTTAGTTTTTATAACGGTGAACCCGTAGGGTATTGTATGTTGGATGGAAGAAGAACAACTCCGGAAGCCGGTGAAAAAAACACACTTGAAATCAGCAGAATTTATGTGCTTAAAAAATTCCAGGGAAACAAGATAGGGAAGTCTTTGCTGAATGCATGTGTTGATTTTGCAAAAGAAAATCATAATAAAATTATTTGGTTGGGAGTGTGGAAGAAAAATGAAAATGCAATTCAGTTTTACTTACATCAAGGATTTACTATTGCCGGCACCACAATATTCGTGTTGGGTAATGACAAACAGGAAGATCATATTATGATAAAAAAGCTTGCTGATTGATTTATCTTCGCAACACTTTTATGTTTGAAAATAAAGTTGTCTGGATAACGGGAGCCTCCTCAGGAATTGGTGAAGAATTGGCTGTACAGCTATCAAAAGGAAAAGCCTGGCTTATCCTGTCAGCCAGGAGGCAGGATGAATTAGAAAGAGTTCAGAACCTTTGCCTCCAGCATTCTGAGAAGGTGGATGTTTTTCCCTTTGATCTTTCAGATCTAGCTTCATTAAAAAATATTTCTGAACAGGTTTTATATATTCACGGTCGGATTGATATGCTTATCCATAGTGGGGGCATAAGTCAGAGGTCGAATGCGCAGGACACAAAAGAAGAAGTTGAACAAAGAATTATGAATATCAATTTTTTCGCAGCCATTAAACTTACAAAATCTGTGTTGCCTGACATGATAAAAAATAACATGGGCAAAATTGTAGTAATAAGCAGCGTAACGGGTAAGATAGGAGTACCGCAACGTTCAATATATTCTGCCAGCAAGCATGCTCTTATCGGCTATTTTGATTCTCTCAGAGCGGAACTTGTAAAGCAAAAACACAACATTCAAATTCATATTATATGCCCCGGATTTATTCATACAAATATTTCCTATAATGCAGTAAAGGGGGATGGAATTTCACAAAAGATCGTAGACCCGGGACAGGCGAAAGGAATGACGGTGGAAGTTTGTGTTCGAAAAATAATCGTTGCTATCAAGAAAAATAAAAATGAAGTTTTAATTGGAGGTAAAGAGATCTGGATGGCAAGAATTAGAAGGTTTTTTCCCTCTTTGTATTATAAGTTGATAACAAAAGTTGAAACAAAGTAGAAGGGCAGAATTGAAAAACATAAGATCTTAAATCGTTCACTATATATAACATGAAACCCATCATAAGCGGCATTCAGCAGATCGGCATCGGAAACCCCTACGTCCATGAAGCATGGAAATGGTACAGAACAAAATTCGGGATGGATATAAAAATTTTTGAAGAAGCGGCAGAAGCAAACCTCATGTTACCCTACACAGGTGGAATGCCGCATAAACGCCATGCAATACTCGCCATTAATATGAACGGCGGCGGGGGAATGGAGATTTGGCAATACACTTCTAGGAAACCGCAGGCATCTGTTTTTGAAATTCAATTCGGCGACCTGGGAATTTATGCCTGCAAAATGAAAAGCAGGGATGTAAAAACAACCTATGAGTTTTTGAAAAAACAAAATGTTGAACTTTTGGGAGATATCTCAAAAAACCCTGCTGGAGAAGATCATTTTTTTCTAAAAGATCTTTACGGAAATATCTTTCAAGTAGTTCCTTCCGACAACTGGTATGATAAAACAAAATTTACAACTGGTGGCCCTTACGGGGCAATACTCGGTGTTACCAACATAGAGAAATCCCTTGCTGTGTATAGGGATATATTGGGTTACGATAAAGTAATGTATGACATCACAGGTGAGTTTGATGATGTAAATGTTTTACCGGGAGGAAAAATAAAATGCAGGAGGATGCTACTCACACATAGCGAAGAACGCAAAGGGCCTTTCAGTAAATTACTTGGCAAATCAGAAATTGAATTGATACAAATTGAAGGCAGAACTCCAAGAAAAATTTTTGAAAACAGGTATTGGGGCGACCTCGGGTTTATTCATTTGTGTTTTGATATCCAGGGTATGAAAGAGATGGAAGAACTCTGCAAATCAAAAGGATTTTCATTTACTGTGGACAGCGCAAAAAGTTTTGACATGGGCGAAGCGGCTGGACACTTCACTTACATAGAAGATCCTGACGGTGCTTTGATCGAGTTTGTTGAAACTCACAAAATTCCGATTCTGAAAAAGGTGGGTTGGTATTTGAATCTGAAGAACCGTAACCCTGAAATGAACCTGCCTAACTGGATGTTAAAAGCCTTAGCTCTAAACAGGAAGAGGGATTGAAACAAGACTTGACATTTAAAAAATTGATTCGTTAATTTTTTGAAGAGATGAGTTACCCGGTTACCCTACTTCAGACATCTCTTCGCTACGTAACTCTAATTCGCCTTGTAGTTTGTTTTTTGTAGGGAAGTAAGAAATGAACAGTACAAGCGCAGCAAAATACATATACATGTAAAATGAACTATCCGTAAGTAAAACACCTACAAGGCAAAATAAGGCAGCAGCTTCAGTTGTTGCACATCTGATAAGAAACCATGTTTTCCAGCCATTTACTTTCTCAGTTGCCGACCCACCAGAATCTTTTAGTTTCTGAATTCTCGCAGGGTAAACAATGTAATTCATCATCAATGCAAAAACCAGGAAAACGATTGCTACATACACAAGAGGGTTATTAAAATCCGTTTCGCCTGATGGCAATCCATTGCCCAAACCTATGAGCACAATAAAAAAAAGAAGAAGCCCCATAATCATGGAACCATGAATAATACGCATTACTGAAATTACTTTTTGATTCATATCCCTTATCTTTTAAGTTGCAAGTTGATCCAATTCAGGATGGCATCAAATATCTGTTGTTTTTCAGGTTCGTTGTGCATTTCATGATACAATCCCTCAAATTCTTTATAGGTAATGATGTCTTTTCTCAATTCAGCTAGTTCCCGGCTTGCAAGATGTGAAGTGAGTCCATCTCCCGTTCCATGCAAAAGAAGTATTGGGAAATGTAGTTTATCAGCATGGACTAAAATGTCTTTTCCTCTAGTAAGTATTTCGAAAAAACCAGCAGCAGTAATTTTTCCATGATTCAGTTTATCCGTTTTATATTTTTTCACCTCTTCCGTATCATGTGAAATTTTTGCTGCATCAAGACCTGTTGGTTGTTGTAAAGCAGGGAATATGGATTTAACAGTTTTGCCCAACGCAACTTTCCATGCAGGCGGTTCAAAGGCAAGTTTTATCCAGGGCGATGAGATAATATACCCCTTAATATCCTCTATTGTGTAAAGAGCATGATTAATGGCTATGTTGCCGCCCATGCTGTGCCCGTAGATGAAGAACGGTTTTGCAGAAAACAATTTTCTTGCTTCATCATACATCAGCTCAACATTTTCAATGTACTCAGAAAATGAATTTACATGCCCCCTTATACCTTCTGATCGACCATGACCTATAAGGTCGCATGTAAAAACAGCTACGCCATTCTTATTAAAAAAATCAGCAACATGCGCATAACGGCTGCTGTGTTCGCCCTGCCCGTGAACAAGGCAGATCACAGCAGCGGGATCGCCATCCGGCAACCAACTCTGCCCAAAAATGTTTTTGCCTTTTGCAGTTTTCCAGTTATACGTTTGATGCATGATGCAGATTTTCTGCAGCGAAAGATAGGAAGAATTTCATTTGATAAAAGTGGATTTTTTGTGCATAGCTTGCAAGCAATTTCCAGTATCAGGAAATATTCTTACTTTAATACCGCAAATTTGCAACTATGGCTGATAGTATGACTGCGCAACGCACACTGAAAGTTTCAAATATGGCTGAAAACCTTATCGGTTCGGAGATTATAAAACTTGCCACCGAGGTAAACCAGCGCATGAAGAAAGGCGAAAAAATCTATAACCTGACCATTGGGGATTTTGACCCGAAGATTTTTCCTATCCCACAGGAGTTGGAAAACGAGATCATTCTTGCCTATAAAAACAATGAAACAAATTATCCTGCTGCAAACGGCATTGAAAGACTCCGGATTGCAGCACAACACTTTATAAAAAAATACCAGGGACTAGATTATGATATTGATGAATTTTTGATTGCAGGCGGAGGAAGGCCTCTTATTTATTCAACTTATATTACACTTCTGGATGCGGGTGATAAAGTGATTTACCCTGTGCCGAGTTGGAATAATAATCATTATGTACACCTGAGCCATTGCAAAAAAATTGAGATTCAAACAAAACCTGAGAATGATTTTATGCCAACTGCGGAGGAAATTGCACCGCATGTACAGGAAGCAACACTTATTGCTTTGTGTTCGCCGCTTAACCCAACGGGAACAACGTTGCATAAACAGGCGCTGGAGGAAATTTGCGACCTGGTAATAGCAGAAAATAACCGCAGAAGCGAACATGAAAAACCATTGTACATCATGTTCGACCAGTTATATTGGACGCTGACATTCGGCAAAACTAAACACTACGACCCTGTTTCTCTTCGACCCGAACTGAAGGAGTACGTAATTTATATTGACGGATTGAGCAAAGCATTTTCTGCTACAGGAATAAGAGTAGGATGGAGTTTCGGTCCAAAGCAAGTGATTGATAAAATGAAAAGCATTTTATCTCATATCGGCGCCTGGAGCCCAAAACCTGAGCAGGTGGCCAGCGCAAAATACCTGATGATGGATAATGAAGTAACTGCTTTTCTGACTGAGTACAGAAATAAAATTCAGCAAAGGCTGGATGGTTTTTATGCAGGATTTAAAATGCTGCAAGGGAAAAATTATCCAGTAGAATGTATAGCTCCGCAGGCCGCTATCTACCTTACATTAAAAATTGATTTTCGAGGAGCTACAACTGATAGCGGAAAAAAAATTGAAACGATGGCAGACGTTGCAGCATATTTATTAGATGAAGCAAAGATGGCCCTAGTACCTTTTTATGCTTTTGGTTCTTCTAAAGACAGCCCTTGGTTCAGGCTGAGTGTAGGCACTTGCAGCATGGATGATGTGAGGGAAAGTATTGTGAGTTTGGAAATGGCGCTGGGAAGATTAAAGTATTGAGGGTAGATAGTTGTTTGGCTGAAGAAAATTTGCCGATATTATATGTGGTTTATGTATAACCCTCAAAATAATTCCGAAAATAAGGAGGAAATTCAAGATGTAGAGGTTGGCGAAAAAATCAAACCTTCATTTTTTCATACACAATTTCAAGTATTTCTTTCTCCGATGCTTCAGCAGCCTTAACCATCTTCTCCCCGGCATAAATTTTTTCCTCCGCAAAAGTTTTATCACTCAGTCCACCTGCATTTATCTTCACATTCAGAAAAGCCCCCAGTACCGCAGACCTTGCACATAGTGCCCCTACACCAGCATCACTCACAGAATTCGGGTTGCCTGTTTCAGCCATCGCTTTTATCAGTTGCATACTTTCTAAACTGATTTGCATAACCCGAAATGGAACATTGATCGCATTTATCGTCGCATCCTGTATCGCTTTTTTTCTCGCAGTTTTTTCTTCATCAGAATTTTTCGGCAAGGCAAATGCGTTCATGATCTGGTTGAAAGCATGTGTATCTTCATCAACTAATCTCAGCAATTCATCTTTCAACTTCTGCCCCTTTGCCGCATGATCAGAAAATTCCTTCCAACGTTCGTCCCATCCTTTTTTATGAGATGATAAGTTCGCCACCATTGTAGATAAACTTATGCCCAATGCGCCAACGTATGCAGAAATACTTCCCCCACCCGGCG